>NZ_JAULUC010000029.1:0-82319 GCF_052851275.1 Burkholderia sp. SR8 | reverse complement strand
GTTGTCTTTGAATAAAAGGCGTCGGCGAGGTGAGAATGGACGGCTCCTATCGCTTCAAATCGACCTTGCCGGCGCAACGCAAGGTGTTCGAACCGTCGTAACTTGGAGCAGAGAACTCGGCGGCAAGACCCTCAGCATCCAATCCAGAGGTGCCATGAAGGAGGTATTGACCATCCTTCTGAAAAATCCGGGGTTCGGCACGGCCATGCTTCATTGGTTCAGCGGAACCTTGGTCGAGGTGGAAGTTGCCATACATCGAGGTGGAAGTTGCCATACAAAATGGGCTGCTGGTTCAGCTTGGGCCCTGCTGCGTTTGCCAGCACAGCGGGGCGTGCACTCGCTGCTAGGCTTCCCCGAGACAGAGTCGTTCCCGAAAGCGATGGTCCATTCGCGAGCGCGGGTGGCGCAACGCTTCAGCCATGGAGTATGGCCCGAACTGCGCAATTGCTCGGATCGAGTTGGGGCTGCTCAGAATCGGAAACGCTGGCGACTCTAACGGAGAACAGTCGGAAGTTGCTTGAGCTAATGGGGTGGCCGAACAGTCGGTGAATTCCAGTCGTCGCCGACGTGCAGGCCTAACGACCCTCAAATACGGCGCGCACATCATCGGGAAGCGGCGCATCAAAATCGTCTCCGATAGCTGTGGCTGACTAAGGCGAACAGGTTCCGGTCGGGATGCCGTGCAGGCTTGATCGATGGCATTCACCACTCGGTTCCAACTGGGTGCGCGAACGCAGGCAAGCGATGCTTCCAAGGACAATTTTTCTGAGAATTTCCGTGCCCAAGGGCATCTTTTCTGAGACGGGTGGCATGCGCTCGTCTCAAAAAAGACGTCCAAGTCGTTGATTAATATAGGGTGCCGAGGACATCTTTTCTGAAAGCCCACAGCCGCCCACAACGTCGGCGGTACCGTTCTGCAGCTTGGTCACGAGCTCGCAAACTTCGAGAGGTGGTAATTGAACAAATACGGCACTTCTGATGCGCCGATCGACGCGGCGTGGCCTCGAGGCGCGGTGGACCGCCGATGGAGACAACTTTCGCCAATCCGCCGCGCTGCGATTCACCCGACTTTACGATGGAAGGTAGCCCGCTCCAGGATGCGTAGCGCGGCGTTGAATCGTCGGGCAGGTTTCATCATGCTGAGCCGGATACGACGTTGGCTTTCAGGCTTATCGTGGGAGGCCCAGAAAAACTGCCTTCCCGTCAACGCGGCAACGCCCATTGCGTCGAGACGGGCGCACGCATCGATATCGGTCAAGACATCCGATCCGGTAGTTAGCCACTCCAGTCCGATGACAGAGTGAAGGCTTTCGGGAGCTGTATAGAGGCCAGAGCCGGCCAACGCGGCCCGCAGCAGCATCCGCCGCTGATCGACCAGGGACCACAGCACGCTGTGTATGCCCACTTGCTGCGTCCGTTCGAACGCGCGCGACAGCAGCAACAGCGATATTCCCGAGGCGCACAGATACACCTCGTTGTACAGCGTTTCGAGTTCGTTCGCCAGATCCGGCGATCCATAGATAAGGCTCGCCTTGGTATCCAGCGTCGGAAACGACTTTCCGGTATCTTCAAACGCTATAAAGCTCACGCCGGATCGCAATAGCAATGCGACATCGTCGAAGAGGTCTCGGTTGTACATCCGAAAGCTCGAGTCGACCACCAGCACGACCCCATAGCGCGCGCACAGCTCGGCGATCGCGGAGAAATGCGCTGGCGTCAGGCAGCGCCCGGTCGGATTGGACGGCGACACGACGAACAGCGCTCCTGCTTCGCTGCACACGAGGTGTTGTTCCAACCGATCGATCGGCGTGTCGCCGAAGATCAAGCGTTCATCAACGGGATGCAATGCCACTTCGCGACGGTGCAATAGTAATGCGAGGTTATCGAACGTGGGTTCGACGAGCGCGGTCGATAGCCGCCGGCGTCGCAGCAGCGCGGCGACGAGTTCAATGGAATTGGACGCAGTCGGACAGGGACGGCAGAACGGCAACTGGGCAATCGAATGTACTCCGCTCATCGCGCAAAATGCCGTAATAAAGCGCTGCTCCCAGTCTTTGGGAGTCTGTTCGGCTGCTTCTCTCCAGAGCGAGGCCATCTCGTCCGGTAGCGTAGCGAGCGCTACAGGCAACTCGTGATACGCATGGCCGCTGGACAGATCCGCGAAGCGCTCGAATCCGAGCATTTCCTGCTCCGTTAGGGATTGCAAGTGTACGTACTGCGCGAGCTGCCGCTCACCGGCGGAATCAGGACTGTTCCCCCGGTGCAACGGAATGACTTGATGCTTCATGTTTTTCCTCGACTGGCTAACGCGCGATCTCGCGCTGGTTGTTCTGAGTGGTCGTGGCTACGCTGGAAGCTCCGTCGCGCTGTGGTCGGATGACTGTTCGGCGCGACGGACAAGACGCGGATTGCCATGGCTTGTGATCAGCAAAACCGCAGGCTGCGTGAATCCGGCAAAGCGATTGCCAGTGTTGTAAACATAGGCGCCGGCATGGCCTATCTCGACGATATCGCCGACCTGGGATCTCTGCGGGAAGCGAAACAGATCGGCCCCGTCGCCGGCTTGAACGTCGCTGGTCGACGATTGGTACACATCTGCGGAATCGCACAAAGGGCCGGCCACGCGCACGAGCATGGAGTCTGCATCACCCGCCCGCAGCGAATGCACGGGATAGCGTGTTCCGACGATCGCCCGGTCTGTGAGATGGCAGTATCCGGCATCGAGAAATAGCCAAGTACTTTCCGCCTTCCGCTTGAGCGCAGCGATCCGGCAGTAGAGAGCGGACGCGCGCTCGACGAGAAATCGCCCGGGCTCGAATACGATGGCCAACCGTTCAGGGAGCCGACCGATTTCGCGACACAGCGTATCAACACCAGAAACGCGGAAGTAATCCACTTCATCGGAAACGAAGCCACCACCCAGATTCACTTCTCTCAGTGTGTCGAATCCGGCATGCTCGATAGCGGATACTGCGTCGATGACGACATCGATGAGGCGTGAATAGATGGTGTCCAGCCGACCGCCGGAGCCCACATGGACATGAATCCCCCGCAATGTGACCAACGGATGCAGCGCGCGAAGCTTGTCCAGTGCATGAGACAAATCCGTTTCGAGGATACCGAACTGGCTTTCCTTCGCCCCCGTCATCAACGCCGTGCCGCCGCCCGCGACGATATCGGGGCAGATGCGAAGGTGAATGTTCGCCGACCGGCTCAGCGCTGATGCGCGCGCCGCGATCAGTTCAAGTTCTTCGATGGCGTCCACGTTGATCCGCCGAGTTCCGTTGTCCAAAGCCAGATCGATAAATTGCACGGACTTTGCTACGCCATTGACGTAGATCTGATTTGCGGAAAAGCCCGCTGCTACGGCTTGCCGGTATTCGGTCACACTATTGACTTCGGCATGAAAGCCCTGCTGCCGAATCAACGACAGGACGGCGGGCGCCGGACAGGCTTTCACCGCATACGCGGCCGTCGCGGGACCCGCGCATGCCGCCGCGGCGAAATGTTGAAACCCGGCGGCGAGCCGGAGCAGCGCCGTCTCGGAGTACACGTGCAAGGGGGAACCATACTGATCCATCCACTGCGTGATCGCAGGTGGGGTGATCCAGGGATCGACGCCGGCGAGCCGAGGATTTGTAGAAGTGCCATTTTGGCGATCGCAGGTGGCGGCGCCGTCGTGATGTTCCGACATGTTGATTTGCTGTCCGTATGAGAGGTTCAACATTAGCCGCCGGGCAGGCTGAACGACCGCATCATGTGTGACTCGATGACATGATGGAGAAGGGCCAGCACCAACGTACCCGCAGTGAGGGTCACCGCCACGCGATAGTCGCCAGCGATTAGAATCGCACCGGCCGCATTGGCGCTGAACAGCAAGGGTAAGCCGATGCCGAGCGCGATTTGCCATGCGCCCCGCGGCATTACACTTGGCGGAAGGAAGACCATTCGGCTAAGTTCGGACACCATGAAATCGGCCGGCGCCAGACGCTGCGTCACGAGCGCGGTGACGGAGACCACCGCGAATACCACGATGATGGAGAGCACGCCAACGGCCAGAACCGCGAAGCCGCCTATCCAGGCTTCGATCGGACGATGAGGCTGCGGATCGATTAGCGGCCAGCAGCACAGCAGCGCGGCGACAGGCATCAGAAATCCAGGCTCTGACCAACGCAGCAACTGGAGCGCACGACGTCTTAACGGCATGATCAGCATGGGCTCCAGAAGTCCGCGGACCAGCCGATGGTAGTACTGATGGATCGAGCAGACGAAGCATTCAGCCGTCAGGGTCACCATCGTTGCCAGGTAAAACACGAAGATCGCCTGTTCCCGGGTCCAGCCGTTAAGCGTGTCCGTGTAGGTGAATACCGTATGCAGGTAGAACAAGGTCAGGAGCTGCGTGGCGGCCTGGATCGCAGTATACGAAACGTAGTTTCCCAGGTAATGAACCTGCTTTGCAAAGGCCTTTTGAACAAGCACCAGCATGTCAGCCTCCTCCTCCGGTGTAGGTGCTGATTGCGCGACGCCACATCACCCTGATGACGAGCGCGAACAGCAGGACGTAAAGCATCGCGGCGCCTAGTGCGGCGGCACCGGCGCGCACGTCGCCGTTGATGATCAGGGACGCCGGCGCAGCAATGAAGTACTGGAACGGATTAAACGCCATGAGCGGACGAATGAACTCCGGCCAGTAGCTCGGCGGAATGATCGCTCCGCCCAAGAACGCGGTGATCGTGGTCACACAGGCCAACACGAAGTCAGCTTGCATCAACCAGAACGTCAGAATGCCCAAGACGGCACCGATGCTGAAGCTTAGGACTGCGCCCGCGAGCAGGAAGCCGACAATCAGCAGCCCATAACCAACCAGTTCGTACGGCGACTGAGGCAACCGCTCGTGATTGTTCAACCAGTAGAACACGCACAGGCTGAGCACTGGTATCGCATACAGCGCACCGCCGCCCAGATAGGCCGCGAATTTCTGTCCGATATAGCCGATCGGTCTAGCCAGTTGTGTCTCCAGCCTTCCCTCAATGATTTCCTCAGAGATTTCCTGCACGAGGTCGTAGCAGTTGTTCAAGCGGGACAGGAAGATCGTGAAAGCGCAGTAGTAAAGAAGCTGCTCCAGCGTAAACCCGTGTATTTGCTCGTGTGCGCCATAGACCGCGTTCCAGACGAAGAACTGAATCAGGAAAGCGACGCCAGTGGCGATGAAAAAATCGACGAACAGGACGCCGCGATCCACCAGCAGGACGCGCAGACCATTGACGGCGAAAGGGCGGAGCCGGTCAATCATCCTCGCCTCCTGTACCGACCACCAGCGCGGAGTTGCAGAACGTTTGCTCCTCGTCGTTGGTCATGCCACGTGCGCGGAAGATCTCGATGATGCAGGACTCCAGCATGGCGCCGTTGTCTCGAGACACGCCGAATTGCCGGAGCAAGTCGTCAATCGCCTTGATCTGGAATACGTTGCCGCCCTGGATGAACGCTATATGCGTGCAGCAGGCCATCAAGTCGGTCACGTCATGCGTCGTGAGCAGCGTGGCCACCTGCCGTTCCTCGACAACACAATTGATCAGCGCCCGAAGTTGCTGCTTGGACTCCATGTCGACGCCGATCGTTGGTTCGTCCAACAGCAAGACGCGAGGGCGATGCGCCAATGACAGCACCACTTCACATTTAATGCGCTCTCCGAGGCTTAACTGGCGCACAGTCCGGTCCATCAATTTGTCGATACGAAGCATGTCGGAAAAGACGGCGACGTCTTCGCGAAACGCATCGACCGGCACGCGATAGATGCGTCGGATTGCGTCGAACGAGTGCCGTACTGGCAGATCCCACCAGAGGGATGTCTTATGCCCGAATACCGCGGCAATCTGTGTGAGAAACTGCGAGGACAGGCGTCCCGGTTCATGCCCCAGCACTGAAATCCGGCCGTTGGAGGGTTTCAGGAGACCCGTCAGCAGCTTGATCATGGTTGACTTGCCGGCCCCGTTCGGGCCCACCAGCCCCAGGCACTCGCCGGCGCGAATCTGGAAATTCACGTCGTCGAGTGCCTTATACGTATGGAAGGTTGGCTGGAGCAGTTGCCGCCACAGTGGCCCCTCGTGACAACGGGTCCTATAAATGCGGCTGACGCCAACGACGTCGACTGCGACGGTGCTGCGCTCCGATCCGCGCAGGGCTTTTTGATTCATTGATCGACTCCAGCAATAGTCTTTGGCTTCGTTCGCCGTTCAACCGCGACGCACATCCAACGTGGCGCAGTGGAACGATCCGCCAAAGGTCTGGAAGTGCTTGAACGGTAGCGGAATGGGTTCGATCTTCCACGACTTGAATGCCTGAATCAGCGCGTGCTCGTTTTCCTCAACCAGAACATGGCGTGGATCGAGCATGATCACATTCACGCTGATCCAGCGACTCGTGAAAAACAGCGGATGATCGGGAGGCAAGCCTGATGGCGGCGGCACCAGCACTTCCCAGTCGGCGAAGTAATCCGGAAGCTTCGACACCCACGCGCGATTGACCAGCACGCGTCCGGGCGCGATCGGCAGGAGCGTAGTATCGATGTGCATGGGGCCGGCATCGTCGAAGGTATACATGTGGACGCGATATTCTTCGCCGAGTTCGCGGGCCAGCCATGTTGCACCGGAGCGATTCGTGACGTGACTGTACTGTCCGATGATATCGCGCCCGATACGCACGAAGTCGGCCGCGTCGAACACCGGTTCGCTTTCCGTGAGGACAGACTCGAAGTGTTCGACCGTGCTGTCATAGTCTCGGCGATACAGCGAATCGGCAAGCTGCGGGCGTGGCGCGGCACGCCATCGTGCCCCGCGATCAAAGTAGTCCTTAAGAATATCTCGATACGCGAATGCCTCGAAATAGCGGTCGCGCCAGGCCATGGGCGTTTCAATGATGCTCTCGCCAGCTGCGAACAGGCCGTCGCGCGGCATGGCGGCATACAACCCGCCCCGGCTCGAGAAGAACGGTGTGGTGAACGGCGCGTCGAGTCCCTCGAAATTGGGTCGCTTGACCGTGATGCCAAGGCGAACGAGAAACTCGGCGAGCCCATCCACTTCACGGCGCGCTTTGTCGAGCAAGCCAAGGTCGAATGTCTGTCCCTGCTTGCGGATGAACTCCTGATGGGACTTGCGCGGCAAGGGTGCTTCGATACTGACGTGCCAAGTCGGATACTTCGCCGTTTCGATTGTGCCGACAATCACTTCCTTGAGCGGGTCCCATTCGTTGTGAATCGATACAGGGCTGGTTCGGCCTTCGGCGGGGATCGAGGGGCCGTTGGTATTGAACAGTTCCGCTACTTGAAGTTTGAAATCTTTCATGGACAGTCCTTAGTTGGCAGTGTAGACGCGTCGACGAAGTCCGAGTGGAAGCACTGTGGCAGCGGCAATCAGATTGCTGTCGATGAAGTGCGGTGTGTACGGCAGTGTTTTCAGAGTGTGTTGCATGGTGGCCACCGGATCCGGCGTAGCGGCATTGCAGCCGATGACCCAAACCCAGTCCTGCTCCGTCAGCTCGAAATAAACCGCGTTGGAGAATGTGTCCGAGAAGCGTTGGAACGTATGAGCTAGCGTCTGGTTGCGCCAGAAGCTGGCGCAACCTGCCTGTGAAATGACGACACCGTTCGGCTCGAGCAGATCGCGCAGGTCTTCGAGAAACTTGCGTTGGTACAGTCGATTGTGTCGCTGATCGGAATCGAGTTCTTCATCCGGCAGGTCCATCACAACGATGTCGAAGCGCTGGTTTTCGGCCCTCAGGCGGTCGACAGCCGCTGAGCCATCTTCGAACAGCAAGTGGACGGCGTCCGTCCCTTTCTCATAGCGTTCCACATCGCGCTTGCTGTAACCGTAAGGGAGGTGTTCGGCGCACAGATCAACGCACCGACGGTCGATGTCCACGTGCACGACGTGCTCCGCACCGCACCACAGCGCCAGTTGAACGACGACACCCTCGCTCGACCCAATGACGAGAACCCGCTTACGCTGACCGGCCAGCAGCGCGGCCGGGATGAACTGCCCTTCGTGATAGATAAGCTGAGTCAGCTCCGAGCTCTGCCGTTCACGGTTGCAGAACAGCGTCATGCCGTGCGCCGTGCGGGCAATGAGCACATCCTGATATGCCGTACGTTCCGCTGCGACGACCTCCTCGATTTCCCAGACGCGTGCCAGCCCGGACGACAGTTGTTCCTCGATGTGGGTGGGCCGGCCGTCCCCGCGGGCGGTGCGCCGAATGACCCGGTGCGACACGTTGACGCCTTCGATCAGCGCTTCGATCAGCGGTTCCGGATCGATTGTGCCGCACGTAAAGGCATCTGCCATCAAAACGCCTTGTTCAGGATACGTATGGATACTCGCATGGGATTCCGCGAGCACGGCCACGACCGTGATGCCATTGGGGGAGAACTGCACGGCATTCAGTTTCAGCAAGGTGGCGCCCACCTTGCGTACCGCCTTCTCCATGCGCGTCTTGAGTGCTGCAACATCGTTGAGGATGTGATGCGGAACACCCCACGCGTCCATCATCATATGGATTCCGCTCGGCAAATATGCTCTATCGTCGCTAAGCGCATGGGTAGGTGGCGGCGTGTCGTCCAGAAGGTAGCGAGTCATAAATTCGTCCGTTTTTGATTCAGAGGGAAAAATCGGGCACACGGGTGCGGCGTCGTGCGCCTGAGAAATACGGAGAGGCTAAAATTTTCCGCGGCTGAAACGGCGGCAATTACTCATTTCGGACATCGCCGATCAGTTGGCGCAGCGCCATCGGGAGTTGTCGATTGATGGCGTCAACCGATTGCGCCGCCAAATGCGATGTGGCCACGAACTTCGAACAGGGAAGCTCCAATAATCCTTCGGGATCCTGTGTTTTTCCGGCGTTGCGGGTCCACTCGCGGTAGTAGCCATCCATATAGAGCCGGGCCAGTTGCCCTTCTTCGAGCGCTCGCCGCGCCGCTGCCGGATCGATGGTTCGCGGATTCGAGAAGCAATGTAGGCGCAGGTCCGGACGGCATGCCGCGAACATCGTTGCATCGATCATATGATGTGTTTCTGGGGAATAGCTCACGTGCATGCTGACGACATCGCATTCCGTAACCATCGAGCGCACGGGCATGAAATGCACGCCGTACGCTCGCTCAAGCGCCAGCTTGCGAGTCCTGCTCGCATACGCGATATTCCGAACGCCCAGCGCGGCGAGACGGCGCGTCAGCGCCTGTCCAATGTGTCCGAACCCGATGATGCCGATTCGGCTGTCCTTCAGCGTTCGCCACGGCGTCTGCAACCAGCGGCCGCCTTGTCGCACGCCTTCCGCGCTGCCGACGGCATCTGCGGCATTGACGATGATGGCGCCGAGTGCGAACTCCGCGACGCTGTCCGCGTTGACATGTGGAGTGTTAAAGACCGCAATGTCCCGGGCCCGCGCGGCCGCCTCATCGATGAAAGAAGGGATGCCGGTGCCGAGCAAGGCGATGCGGCGAAGCGCGGGCATGCGCGCGAGGCTGTCGGCATCGATGTACTCCGGGCCGCCGAGAATGTAGTCGGTTACATTGAATGTACGCGAGAAAATGTCTTCCGGATTCAGAGGCGCTACGATCTCGATGACCTCAGCAAACCTGCCTGCGATCAGCCGCCGTTGCGCGTCGGTCAGACATACGCCAGTTACCATCAATACGTGCGGTGGCACGGGAGCAGTATATGAAGGCATGTTCATCGGCATCCATCCCACGTCCGGAGCAGTATCCTGCGCTTGTAGCTCGGAAGTGGCGGTAATACGTCGTGGCGCTGAGCCTTGAGTTCAATGCGCTGACCGACGAGATGCGACAACCGAGCTTCGAGTGCGGCAAGTGCAGCGTCCTGGTTGGATGCACTGCCGGGCGACGATACGTAGTGGAGATCGATTAGGGTAGCGGAACACTGGACCAGGCGATATTCACTCATGCCAGAGCGTTCGTCGGTGAGGAGCGCATCGCAAGCTGCCAGCACCGATGCGGTGGGAACGTAACGGCCATCGGCTGCGATGAGCGCATCGTCGCGCCGACCGTGCAAGGCGTCGAGTCCGCGAAAGCTGCGCCCGCAACTGCACGGCGCGTCCGAAAGACGCGTGAGATCGCCATGATCGTATCGGATCAACGGCATCAGGTAGTTTCCGAGGTCCGTCACGACGACGCGGCCGACACCATCGCTGTCCGCATCGGCGATTTCCACATAGACGCCGTCCTCGACGACGTGATGTCTCCCGTCCGAGCATTCCGTCGCGATGAACCCGATTTCTTCCGAACTGTATTCATCCAGCACCGGTACATCGAACAGGCGGCTGTAGCGATCCCGCTCCCCACGGCTGCTCATTTCGGAATTCGTCGTGACTACCTCAATGCCGTAAGGGCGCAGCGATCCGATGGTGGCCAGCATCGGCAGATAAGAGGGCAGCGTAGTCAAGATACGCGGCCTCAGCTTTTGCCAGTGAGCCACCAGTCCATCGACTTGCTCCAGGTCCATCAGGCGAAAGACCCGGTATTTACCCAGCGTCGACGAGTACCAGAAGCCGCCATGATGAAGCGTATAGATCCAGTCTTGTGGCGTCAGCGATCCTTTCGTCGCTTCGTGAAGAAAGCGCATCTGCTCGGCGAAATCTCGAATCACATCGTTCTGATCCAGCCAAGTCGTCATGGGCACGCCGCTCGATCCAGAGCTCCGCGTATTGAATTTGGCGATGTGGTCGGCGCCATCGACTAGAGTCGAGCCAAACTCCTGCTGCGTGACGGCGTTCTTGCTGACGATCGGCAAGGCGGCGAAGTCCTTCCAGCTTTGAAGCGCGCCTAACGTGTAGCCGGAAGCAACGTACAGGTTTCGGTAGAACTCGACGTTTCTGAACGCATAGTCGACAAGTGTGCGAATCTGGGCCAGTTGCTGTTCGCGAATCTGCCGGACAGGTGTGTAGGGAGCCGCCAGCAACGCGTCGCGATGTTGCCTCCAGTGGGACAGAGCCGCCATCTGCATGAAGGACGTATCAGCCTGCGAGTACTCGTTCAAGGTCGCTTGCTTCATGATCTGCGGAATATCGCCGTGATGAGACTGGGTGTCATATATCAATGAATCGGCACGTTTTTCTGATACACAAATCATGAGGCCACTCCGAAACACGGTTATATGTTTGTGATGGCGCGTCAAACAACTGCGGCATCGCTGTGAAGTGCTTTAACTTGATTGGAAATAGTGTGACTTGATAGGTCGTGTCTCTATTTCATAGTATAAAAAAATTTGTGGATTATTGTTAAAAGATATGCGACTGGCCGATCGAAAAAATTTTGGATACGTATGTGCGTACCTTCATACAGCTGCACCTGGTCGCGGAGACTGGCCTTTGTTCACACATTCGATCGGAATTTGCTCGAAAGAGGATATATCCGGTCGTCTCCGCCACAAGCCCTAGGAGAGGTGGATGCGGGCCATCGGCAACGATTGATTCTCATATTCTCCATTGTGGTTACTCGGTTCGATTGAGTATTCGGGCAAAATATCTCAAATTCCTTCACTGTTAAAATTAGTGAAATGTTGCGAGACTGTACATGCGAGAGCGTATTCAATAGCGCTCTTTGCGCTGTCACTCACGTCATGATCGGACTCGATAGGATCGTTGTGCAATTGCATCGAAATATATAGGTTGTGCGTATGGGAGTTCATTTTTTGTACTTTCTTGTTTGATGTCTATACGCGGTCTAGAGAGCGGCGTGGACATGACGTATCAATAGATCTGATATGCAGGCCCTGCGCCCGTGCGCAGCACAGGACCGGATGCCACTGACAATGATTGCGGTTACTGTCAACGACTGTCACGCCAGCCATAATTTCCGCTTGCGGATTGTCGGGCCATCGTTCAGCATCCTCCCGCGCCCTTGGGTGGTTGATTCCTTTCCGAGTTACCCCTAGCGTCCGCTGAGCCCAACCGCTTAGTTCGCTGTGTCGCCGTTCCAATCGCCCATGCGCGAGTGTTGTCGACAAGTTTCTCTAAGACATTCGGACGGAGGCGGCAACATTCCACAGAGGCCATTTCTGGGAATTTTCTTCGCCCAAGGGCATCTTTTCTGAGACGACTCCGATCGTCTAAAAAATTTGCGAATCCTCGATTCCTCGGTGCGCCGAAGGATCGGCGCCGACGCCAAACACACGCGCGCATGGCTCGCTCACTTCGACTTGCCGGATGCAACCGATTCCCGATCCGCCCGCTATCGTGCCGCAATCGTTGAGCAATAGTCTGAATTATCGAAGTTTGGCGAGCGTACGCCGTGTTCAACGACAAAGTAGGCAGCAAGAATCTCCGGAACGCAGCCGAAACTCGCGACGTCTATTGCCACAGAGCCATCCATCGTCGACCGGCGCGGATGATCGCTCCGCTTCCATTGCCCCGGAGAAACTCCATGACACGCATGCACCAACTGGGCCTTGCGGCACTGCTTTCCGCGCTGCCGCTTGCCGCCTTCGCACAAGGTACGCAACTGACCGACCCGCAGATTGCGGCGATCGTCGTGACGGCCAACCAGGTCGACATCGATGCCGGCACCCTCGCGGAAAACACGACGCATACGAAGCAGGTCAAAAGCTTTGCCGAGCGGATGGTCACCGATCACACCAACGTGAACAAATCGGCGGCCGCGCTCGCCACCAAGCTGAACCTGAAGCCCGAAACCAACGCAACGAGCGACGCGTTGAAGAAGGAGGGCGACGACAACGTCGCCACGCTGAAGACGCTGAACGGGCATGCGTTCGACAAGGCCTACGTCGATCACGAGGTCGCCTATCATCAACAGGTGATCGACGCGATGGACAAGCTGCTGATTCCGTCGGCGAAGAACGACGAATTGAAGGCGCTGCTGGTGAAGGTGCGGCCGGCGTTCGTCGCGCACCTCGAGCATGCTCGCGCGCTGCAAGCGGCGCTCGGCGGCGGCCATGCGAAGAAGTCCTATTGAGCGGCCGCGCCCGGCGAGCCGGCGGCGCGCCGTGAGCCGAATCGCCGTGCTGGCCGCGCTCGCGTTCATGGCCGCCGACGTCGCCGCCGGCACGACGCACCGTGTCACCATCGAGGGTATGCAGTTCAACCCGCCCAGCGTGACGGTCGAGCGCGGCGACACGGTTGTATGGGTGAACAAGGATCTCGTCGCGCACACGGCCACGGCCGCCGGCGTGTTCGATTCGCACGAGATCGCACCCGGCGCATCGTGGACCCATGTCGCGACCATGCCGGGCCGCCATGCGTATATCTGCACGTTTCATCCTGCGATGAAAGCGACACTGACCGTGAAGGGCAAGCCATGATGCGCCATGCGGGCGTTGAGGAACCGAGCCTGTCGCCTGTTCCGGAAGAAGACGATCGTACGCTCGCCGCGCGCGTCGCAAGCGGCGACCGCACCGCGTTCGAACGGTTGATGCGCCGCTACAACCGGCGGCTCTACCGGCTTGCGCGCGCCACGCTGCGCGACGACGCGGAAGCCGAGGACGCATTGCAGGATGCTTACCTTGCGGCGTTTCGCGCGATCGGACGTTTTCGCGGCGACGCGTCGCTGTCGACATGGCTGTCGCGGCTCGTGCTCAACGAATGCCATACGCGCCAGCGCCGCGGCGCGCGGCGCGACACGATCGCGCCGATGGTCGGGCTGTCGGCGATCGCCGACTTCGAGCGAGGCATCATGGACGCAGACGACAACGATGCGCCGGACCGCGCGCTGATGCGCACCGAATTGCGCGCATTGCTGGAGCGCAAGCTCGATGCGCTGCCGGAAGCGTTTCGCATCGTGTTCGTGATGCGCTGCGTCGAGGAATTCAGCGTCGAGGAAACCGCCGAATGCCTGGGGATACCGGAGGCGACGGTGCGTTCGCGGCATTTCCGCGCAAGGAGCCTGCTGCGCGAGTCGCTCGCACGGGACATCGATCTCGCCGAACGCGACGTGTTTTCGTTCGATGGGGAACGCTGCGACCGGATCGTGCGCGGTGTGCTGGCGAGGCTCGGTTCGCGCTGATTCGAACGGGGCCGGCGAGCACGCCCCGCCGACGCGATGGATGCCCGCTACAACTCGGTCGGCCCGGCCCGGGCGCCGCCGCGGACGCCCGCGCGCCGGCCCCCGATCATCTCGGCCAGCCACTTCTCGACGAGCGCGGTATACGCTTGCTGGCTCGCGGTGTCCGACAGCCCGTGGTCGGCGCCTTCGATGATGCGGTACGTCATCGAGCGTGCCGACAGGCACGCCTGCAGATAGCTCGCGATGGCCGTGTGCGGCACGATCTCGTCGTGCTCCGATTCGACGATCAAGACGTCGCCGCCGAAGCGGGCCGCCGCGCGCAGCGCGCGATTGTCGGACGCCGGCACGATGCGTTTGCGATACGCGACGAGATCGTGTTCGACGTGCAGCGCCCGCTTCGGCGTGTTCCAGCCATCGTCGAGATAGAGCGCCGGTACGCGCAGGCCCAGCCAGCGTACGGGGCGCAGCTCCGTCAGGATGGTCGCGAGGTAGCCGCCATAGCTGCTGCCGACCACGGCGACGGCGTCTCGATCGACCAGCGGATGGTCGACCAGCGTGTCGTAGGCGGCGAGCAGATCGCGCAGATGGGTTTCGCGCGTCACGTTTTGCTGTTGCTCGAGCGTACGCCCGTGTCCGGTCAGATCGAACGTCAGACAGATGCAACCGAGCGCCACCGCCTGCCGCGCGCGCTCGAGATACTGTTCCTGGCTGCCGCCCCAGCCGTGCACGAACAGCACGCCGGCGACGGTGGTTTTCGGCGCGAGCACGGTACCGTCGAGGTAGCCGTTCTCGACCTTGATCTGCACACGATAATGCTCCGCTGTCATGTCTCGTTGCTCCTCCGCAAGGGATGGCGATCGACCGTGTAGTACTTGGCGATGGCGCCCGCCCGGGGATCGACTCCCCGGTAGACGACGTGTGCGCCAGCCGGTATCGCCGGGTCGTCGCCGTAGATCTCGCGCGTCGAGGCCGCCACCGCGTCCACCAGCGGATCTGCCCTGAACATGCGCAACGCGCCGATCTCCGCGCCGGTTGCGCCGCCGATCCGCCACGACTGCTCGAGCACGCCGCAGTGGCGCACGCCCTGTGCATCCGTGCCGAACGCGACGTCGTAGTTGCGCCGCGACGCGAAGAAGCCTGCGTAATCGCGGTGCACCGCGGCGTCGAATGCGCATGCCTTCGCGATCGCGTCATGGACGTCGGGCGTGACGTCGAGCTGCGCCAGCACGTCGAACCCGCCGCGCACGACGACGAGGTCGGTGCCGCCATACACGTGATGCCCGTGGTTGTTGACGGTCAGATGCTGCACGCCCCAGTAGCTCGCCACCAGATCGTCCAGCGTGACCTGCCCGACGCTCAGCGTCTCGATCGCATCGAGATTGCGCTCGACGACGACGCCGCCCGCGCGCAACGCGTCGTCGCCGAGCGCGGCAAGCTCCGCTTCCGCTTCGGCCAGGTCGGTCACCAGTGCCTGGCCGGTTCCGCCGATGCCATCGGGCCGCTTGATCCGCACGCGGCCGTCCTGCAACAGCCGCTGCGCGGCGCGGCGCGCATCGTCGCGCGAGAACGCCGAGTAGCCCGGCAGCGTCAGCGGCGCGGCGCTGTCCGCGAAGGCGGCCGACCAGCCGGGCGGCTTGGCGCAGGCACCTTCCACGAGGCGATGGGCAATCACCTTGGTGGCGACAAACGGAAACGGAACGACGCCGCCGAACAGGTCGCGTACCGATCGGATTCCGAGCTTGTGTGCCTGGGACAGCGTGAGCGTATCGTCAGGAATCATGTAACGATGTGCAGGGTAACGTTGCGTCGGACTGAACTCGCCCGCAAGCCGCGTTCCCTTCAGCTCGGCGATTTGCGCGGCGAGCTGCCGCAGCGTGTCGGCGACGTGACCGGCGCGAAGTGTGCCGCCCTCGCGGAAATGAACGAGGACGACCGGGAGCGCCGGGATGACCGGCGCAAGATGGCCCAGTGGCTTCAAATCGCTCCCCCTTTCGCGCCGAGGGCGCAATCGTCACGGATGCATGCGGCGGGCAATATCGCTCGCCGGTGCCGTCCGTGCCGTTGACGGAGCAAGATTCGTTCGCGTCCCCGCGCAGCTTCCGATGCCGGCGCGGACGGGCGTTCTCCGGACGGTCAGCGCGGCGCCATGACGCGCAGCACCGGGTGTCCGTCGACATTCTTCAGCGGAAAATACGAACGATGCGTGTCGGGGTCGAGCGCGACGACGTGGGCGTTCCGCCCGAGGCGGCCCTCGCCGACCTTCGTTACCGTCGAGCCCTCGATACTGAAAACCGAAACGATGCCGGCCTCCCCGGCTACGTAAAGCCGGTTCAGCGCCGGATCGAACGCGAGGACATCCGGATCCTTGCCGATGTCGAACGACTGGACGACGCGCCGCGCAACCATGTCGAAAACGAGCAGCTTGTCGTTGTCCTGACACGCGATGAACGCGACGCGGTCTCTCGAATCGATCAGCAGTCCGTGGTTGTGCGCGGCCCCGGCCAACGCAAATCGTCCGACGATCCGGTCGACTGCCGGGTCGATCTCGACGAGTTCGTTGCGCGTCTGGACATTGACGAAGATGTGCCGCGATTGCGGATCGTATTGCGTGTTGCCGACCTCGCCGACGAGCGGGATCGTCGCGATACGCCGATTGCTCAGAACGTCGACGACGGTCTCGGTTTTGCCGGTCTCGTCCGATACGTAAAGCTTGTGCACGTCGGGCGCGTACGCGATGCCGTCCGGATACCGGCCGCCTGGCATCCTCGCGACGATCTTCAACGTCGCTTCGTCGATGGCGACGATCTCGTCCGTTCCGGTCGCCGACGCATAGACGCGCTGCAGCGCCGGAACCGCGAGCACGCCATGAACCGACGACACGCCGGCAATGCGTGCGACCACGCGCGATGCATTCACGTCGACGACGATCACCTCGTCGTCGCCGAGATGCGCGATGAACAGCAGGTGGCGGCCGGGATCGTAGGATTCGTAGTCGAGCCGGGTCGGCCGTCCCGGCAGCGGGATATCGGTCACGTGCGTCAGCGGCAAGCGATCCACGGGTTCGCGCGGGGCTGTCTGCGCGGGGCCGGGCACGAATGCGCCCGCGATGGCCGACAGCACGACGATGATCAGGTAATTCCGGACGCCCGGGTTCAGGCGCCGCGGATGCCAGGGTTTCATGACATCCCTCCACGGCAGTAAGGCCACCGCCGCACGGACGCGCGTCGGTGGCATGACAGTCGGCGTCGCGTCGCGTTATCGCCCGATGGCGTGTTGCGCGTCCAGCGCCGCCTTGACGCCCTTCGCCAGATCGGTCGCCTTGCCCTTGCCCCAGTAATGCAGAAACAGGATGCGCGGCGTTTCTCCGGTCATGTGCTGGTGGATCGCGACGATATTGATGCCGGACGCACGCATGCTCTTGAGCACGGCCTGCAGTTCGTTGTCGCGCATCGCAAAGTCGCCGTCGACCGCGGCTTCGTCGTCCGAACCGGCAAAGGCCGCCCACGTGTTCACGCCCATCTCGTTGCCGACGGTGACGCCGTGCATGCTCGTCGCCATGCCTGCGACGAACTTGAACATGCCGTCCTTGCTTTGACCCTTCCCGAGGATCGCTTCGAGCGGCGCTGCGGTGATCGCACTCGGCTCGGCGACGTGTCCGGCGAAAGCGCTTTCCGGCGCGGGGTGGGCGGAGCGGATTCCGGCCACCGTGTCGTAGACCTGCTTCACGCCTTCGGCGAGCCTGGCCGGATCGCCGCTGCCGGCGATGTGCATGAAATACACCTTCGGCCGATCGTAGAAGAAATGATTGTGCAACGCCGTGACTTCCAGGCCGGCATCGAGCGCGGCACTCATCGCGGGATTCACTTCATCCTCGAACAGCACGGTGTCGCCCATCATCATCGCCTGGCCGCGATGGCCGGGCATGAACGCGGCCCATGACGTCAACCCCATGAACGGCGGCAGGGTCCAGTCGTCGACCTGGACCTTGACGTCGGTGCGCGGCTTCGAAACCTTGAACACGTGCTCCTTTTCCGAATACGAACCCTTCAGGCCGGTGATCTGCTCGATGCGGGCAGTATCGAACGCCGGACGTTGCTGCGCGGCTGCCGGATTCGCGGTGGTACACAGGACCGCTGCGGCGGCGATTGCGGGGACAAATCTGTCGAGCACTGACATCGGGAGATCCTCCATCGACACGGGTTGACGGGACGCGCACGTGCTTCATGTCGCGGCGTCTCGTTGCGTGGCTCCTCGCTTCGTCGTCGTTCCTTGTCGTTCTATGGTGGCCGCCTCGAGCCGTTAGCGCTCCCGGTCGTCATCGGGCCGAACGTGTCGAAAAGCCGCCAGCAGCGACAGGTCGTACGCGATCTTCAGCGCGCCGCACGCGAGCAGCGGCGCACCGAACCAGCCGAACCCGAACAGCGCGCCGGCCAGCGTGGGCCCGGCAGCGGCCGCGAGGCTGCGCGGAACCGACGTAAAGCTGGCCGCCGCCGGCCGTTCCGCCGGCGTGACGACGGCCATCACGTAGGCGGTTCGCGTCGGCACATCCATTTGCGAAAGCGCGCTTCGCATCAGCAGCAGCGTCAGTGCCACCGGCAACGAAGTCGCGAAAGCGGCGCCGATCAGGCAGACGCTCGACGGGATGTGCGTGAACACCATCGTGTTCAGCAGGCCGATCCTGCGCGACAGCGGTGCTGCCGCAAGCTGCGAGCCCGCCGAAAGCAGCCCCGCCCAGAAAAAGAACTGGCCGGCAGCGGCGATCGACAGCCCGAAGCGCTGCATCAGCCACAGCGACAACAACGAATTGACGACGAGGCCGCCCGCGAATGCGTCGACGCTGAACAGCAACGCAAGCCGCGTGACGATCGGGCGCGACGGGCCGAGCGGCGGCGGCGCGGTGGCCGCCTGCGCATCGGTGCGTGGCAAGCGCCGATACAGCGCGCAGACGATCGCGCCCGTCACCGCATAGACGACGAACATGCCGCGCATCGCGCCGAGCGCCGGGATTCCGGTATGCGACGCGATCCAGACCGGCAGGCCGGCCGCGAGAGAGCCGACGGCCGCCGATACGGCCCCGACGAGGCTGTATCGCGCAAACAGCGCCGTGCGTGCGCTGCCGGCGGCAGCTTCGGCGAGGCGCGACTGCTCGAGCGGCAGAAACACGCTGACGTCGCCCGCACCCGGATTGAGCGTGCCGGTGAACGCGACGACGAGCAGCGGCCACAACGTGGAGAAGCCCGTGAAGCCGATGCCCGTTGCCGCCATCAGCGCCGCCGCGAACGTCAGCAGGCGGCGCTGCGTGAAGCGGCTCGCCAGCATGCCGACCGCGATCGTCGCGATGGCGGAACCCAGCAGCGTCGTCGTGCCGATCAAGCCGACGTCCAGTTGCGAGAAGCCGAGCGACAGCAGATAGGCGGGCAGCAGCACGGCAATGAATCCATCGCAGAAACCGCGCATGGCGCGGCTCGCGAGGATGAGCCACGCGGCCCGGTCGGCGCCCGTCGGCAGCATCCAGCGGGTGCCGGGCGATGCGGACCCGTGGCTACGCACGTGCATCATGGCGGCACCACGCGTAGAGCGCGTCGTACATCACCATGCCGTGCCGCAGTTGCTCGTGATCGTCGGCGAAGTGGCGGGACAGACCGATCGAGATTGCGTACAGGCCGGTGGCTTCCGGCGCGAGATCGAGTCGCCCCGTATCCGCGCCGCGCACGATTCCGGCGAGTTTCAGTAATGCCGGCTCATCGAGCCGGTACGTGTCGAGAAACGCGTCGAAGCTGCAGCGCTCGCCGTGGTGGCCAAGCTCGACGCCCGGCACGTCGTACGGAATCGCGCCGGTTTCGTCCGCCAGCCGCAATACGTCGGCGCCCGGGACGTAGAGAAATTCCGGCGCAGCGTCGATGAACCGCGCAATCAGCCACGGACATGCGATGCGATCGATCTTCGGCCGCTCGCGCGTAATCCATTTCATGACGCGTCTCCTGTCCGGCGATGCGGCGCACGGTTCGCGGCCGCCGTCCGCGCTCACTGCCGAGCGAATGCCGTCGCGCACCGACGCCGGCGATCGTCGCCGCCGAGGCGAATCAATGATGCAGCAGCGGATACGCCACCAGCCCGAACAGCGCGGCCGCGGTGACGATCACCGGCTCCTGCAGCTTCTTGAAGCGCCACAGCAGCAACACGGTTGCGATGGCCAAGGCAGCGGTCGGAACGTCGACGATCGAGCGTTTCGCGATGACGAGCACGGAGCCCGTGATCGCGCCGACGGCCGCCGCCGTGATGCCGTCGACGAACGCCTTGACGCCCGGCAGATGCCCGTACTTCTTCACGTACGGCGCGGGAATGACGGTGAACAGGTAGCACGGTAAAAACGTGCCGAGCGCCGCGACGATCGCGCCGGGCAGCCCAGCGACCAGATAGCCGATGAAGCCGACGGTGATCACGACCGGCCCCGGCGTGATCATCGCGACCGCGACCGCATCGACGAACTGCTTGTCGTTGAGCCAGTGATGTTCGGTCACGACGCCGCCGTACAGGAACGGCACGATCGCGAGCCCCGAGCCGAACACGAACGCGCCGGCCTTCATGAAGAACGCGCCGATCTGCACGAGCTGCGGCACGTCGATGCCGCTCAGCAGGCCGCTGGCCGCCGGCAGATTCGCGCCGGCCAGCGCATTCAGCCCGCTCCTGTTCAGCCATTTCGGCGGCGCGCGCCACAGCCAGCCGATCAGCCCGGCCGCGATGAAGAGCCATGCGATCTCGGATTCGGTCACGAACGTGACGATCGCAAGCGCCAGGAAGAGCGCCCACAGCAGCTTGTCGTTGCCGACGGTTTTCGTCGTGAGCTTGTACGCGCTCATCGCGATGATGCCGACGACGGCCGCGCCGACGCCATAGAACACCGCCTGCATCCACGGCAGCCCGCCGAAGTGCGAATACGCGAAGCCGAGCGCGAGCACCATCAGGAACGACGGCAGCACGAACGCGAAGCCGACGAGCGTCGCGCCGAGGAGCCGGTAGTGGACGAAGCCCAGATAGATCGCGAGCTGCGCGGCCATCGGCCCGGGCGCAAGCTGCGCGAGCGTGATGCCTTCCTTGTAGTCGGCCTCGGTGATCCACCCGCGCTGCTCGACGAGATCGCGGCGCATGTAGCCGGCGAGCGCGACGGGGCCGCCGAAGCCCAGTGCGCCGAGCCGCAGCATGTACCTGACCAGCTGGCCGCGCGAGTAACCCGGCGCGTTTGCCGTCACGGTCGTGGTCATGATCGTCCCCCGGTTTCGCTTTTTGCGCTGGATGCGAAGTGCGCATGAAGCGAGTCGAGCACCGCGCTCATCCGGTCGAGCAGCTGATCGTCGTTTTCCGTGCATTGCCGCGTGCCGGCCATCACGGCTTCGAAGCCGACCGCTTCGGGGATCGCGGGACCGCCAACGTCGAGCGAATGCACGAGTTCCCCGAGCCGCAGCAGTGCGGGGTCCTCGTCGAGCCCGAAACTCGCGAGCAAGACTTCGAACGTCACGCGCTCGCCGACGTGGGTGAACGCGGCGCCGTCGAAATCGAAGCCCAGCGCGTCGGCCGGGCAATCCTCCGGCGATGCGAGCCAGACGAACCGAGCGTCGGCGTCGATGAAGCGGCGGATCAGCCAAGCGCTGGCCACGCGATCGACCCACATGCGCTGGCGCGTCGCCCACGTGCGGCCCTGATACTCGCCGATCGCGAGCGGGCGGATCGCGCGCTCGGCGGCATGCGGCTCGCCCGGCGACAGCACGGTGTCGACCAGCGCGACGAAGTCCTGCAGTGCGACTTCGGCGCGGGTCGCCGCATCGTCCGGGAAGTAGTCGATTGCGCGGATCGTGTCGAAATCCTTGCGCACGCGGCGAAGCAGGCGACCGAGTTCCGTCGCGGACTGCCCGGCGAGCGTCTTGCGGGCCTCGGCCAGCATCTGCATGAACGCGGCGTAGTCGTCGCCGCGATCGAACAGCGCACGGAATTCCAGCTCCTGCGACGCGTCGAGACTCGGTGCGCGCAACAGATGCGCGGTGCCGCCGCTTTCGGCGATCGCGACGGCCAGCTCGCGCAGCGTTTCCTCGTGCTCGTCGGTGCAGGGCAGCAGATAGACGCCGTCGCGCAGCACCGCGCAGCCCTTCGCCTTCAGCGCACGCCAGAATCGCATGCGCGCTGTGGCGTTCTGGGTCGGAAGCGTCAGGATGAGCAGCGACCAGGTGGTAAGTGTATTCATGTAGAAGATGCTACGAAATAGTTACGGCTTCTACAAGAAGATATTGACGGCGGCTGCGGTGACCGCGTGAGCGGCGCAGTCTGCGCGCGGCTTTTCAGCGGATATACCCCTCCCCCCTATAGGGAAAGGGGAATTGAGATATAGTCCCCCCCGGTATATATGCAGGGATCACCATGAGCCACACCATCAAGGACAAGCAGAAGCTGCTGAACCGTGTCCGCCGTATCAAGGGACAGGTCGAAGCGATCGAACGCGCGCTCGAGGACGAGCGCGGTTGCAACGAAATCCTCCGTCTGATCACGAGCGGCCGCGGCGCGATGAACGGCCTGCTCGCGGTCGTGCTGGAGGATCACATCCGCAGCCATCTGGTCGACGCCGACCATCACGAAGACGAAGGCAGCGCGACCGAGCAGCTGATCGAAGTCGTTCACAGCTACTTCAAGTGAGCGAGGGCGCAATGAGCAATTTCAGCGATGACGCGTTCGGCGCAGGGCACGACCACATCTTCCTCGGCGCCGCGCACGAGCAGAACGAACGCAGGACGTGGATGGTCATCGCGCTGTGCGCGGCGATGATGGTGGCCGAGATCGTCGGCGGGTCGATGTTCGGCTCGCTGGCGCTGGTCGCCGACGGCCTGCACATGTCGACCCATGCCGGCGCGATGCTGATCGCCGCGCTCGCCTATACCTATGCACGCAAGCACGCGAACGATCCGCGCTTCGTGTTCGGCACCGGCAAGCTCGGCGACCTGGCCGGCTTCACGAGCGCGATCGTGCTCGCGATGATCGCGCTGCTGATCGGCTACGAGGCCGTCGCGCGGCTGCTGGCTCCGGTGCCGATCCATTTCGACGAGGCGATTCCGATCGCGGTCGCCGGGTTGCTCGTCAACGTCGCGAGCGTGTGGCTGCTGAGCGGCGATCATCACGGGCATGGACACGGACACGGGCACCATCACGGGCATGCGCATGACGATCATCACGACCATGACCACGACGACCACCACGATCACGAAGCGGAAGCGCACCGGATCTTCGGCCAGCAGGGCGCATTCGTCGTATCGGTATTCGAGGATGGTGTGCCGCCCGTATTCCGCGTGGCGCCGGCGACGCACGAGACGAAACCCGTCGATGCAAGCGCCGTGTCGGTGACGACGATCCGCGCGGACGGCACGCGGCAGACGTTCGCGATGCAGGCGCGCGGCGGCTACCTGGAGTCGACCGAAGCCATTCCCGAGCCGCACGCATTCAAGGCGATCGTCCGGCTGAACGGCCGCGAGCACGAACTGACGTTCGACGAGCACGACCACGGCGCGTCCGCTTCCGCGGCCGCGGCGCGCGATCACAACATCCGCTCCGCGTACATCCACGTGATCGCCGATGCGGCCGTATCCGTGCTGACGATCGTCGGGCTGCTGCTCGCGCGTGCGTTCGGCTGGCTGTGGATGGATCCGCTCGCCGGCATCATCGGCGCGCTGGTGATCGCGAACTGGTCGTACGGCCTGATGCGCGACACGGGCGGCATCCTGCTCGACATGAACCCGGATCGGCGTCTGGCCGACAACGTGCGCGGCGCAATCGAAGGCCACGGCGACCGCGTCGGCGACCTGCACGTGTGGCGGCTCGGGCCGGGGCACATGAGCGCGGTGGTGTCGGTGATGACGAATGATCCGAAGCGCGATGCGCGCTTCTACCACGGCGTGCTGCAGCGGTTCGGGAACCTGTCGCACGTCACCGTCGAAGTCGTGCCGGCGGCGCGGGGGCAATGAGCATGGCGGTCAAGTCCCCTTGCATCGACGTCTGTTCGTTCGACGGCCGCACCGGCTACTGCGTCGCGTGCCTGCGAACGCGCGAAGAAGCGCGCGGCTGGAAGAAGATGACGGATCACAAGCGGCATCAGATCGTGAACGACCGCGCGCGGCGGCAGGCGAAGCTGGCGCGGGAAACCGCCGACTGATTGCCGGCCGGCGCGGGCGCGGTTGCGCGGCGAGCGCCGTCGCACGCAGGCGCGTTTCGCGGACGACCGGCATCGGCATCGACTGCGCAGGTGACTGCGCAGGCGACGGCGGCAACGACGTCGGCCGCGCGCGGGCGGGTGCCCGTGGCGCGGCGCGGGCGGCGCCGGGCCGCGTGATCGGTCACGCGGAACTCGAAGCCGAGATAGGGGGCGATGCGCTGCCGGACAGCGACACTCTGCGCGCACACGTCTATACGCTGCGGCGTGCGCTCACTGCGCAGAGTGAACCGGATCCGGCCGAGACCGTGCATGGCATCCGCTACCGGTTCGTCGCGGGCAAAGACCGTGCGCGTCAGCCTGCGCGCGAAGGTCGCGCTGTGCTTCTTCGCGCTGACGATCGTGCTGCTCATCGCGCGGGCGCTGGGCGTCCAGGCGCTCGCCGAGGCACAGGAAGAGCGGCTCATCACCGCGCTGATTCGCGACGCTCTCGCGAGCGTGGTGCGTTCGTATCGCAGCGATCCGGCGCTGCTCCCGCCGTTCTGCGGTACGCGCGTGTCGCTGCGGCTGAAGACAGCGGCGCCTGCGGGAAGCGGCTCGGCCACGCCGGTACATTTCTGACGAACGGGTTCGCCTCGCGACGCCCGTTGTACGCGTTACGCCAGGCGCATCATCGAGCATGCAATGCGCTGTCGGCGCGGAGGCCGGTCCGGTGCGGCCACCCACCGCACCGGCATCCGTCGTCGAAGCTGCTCCGTTTCTACATTTCGTATCGCAACGTTGCCATCACGCTGCGCGGTGCGCCGGGCATGTTGAGGTTGGGGCTCGAACCGTGGGCCGACACGATATAGCCCTTGTTGAAGAGGTTGTAGAGATTCAGCTGGAGCGACATCGGCCCGTGTGCATACCAGGCCATCGCGTCGGCCGTCACGTAACCCGGCAAGGTCACCGTGTTCTGCGGATCGGCCATGCGCGCACCGACGAAGTTCAGACCGCCGCCGATACCGAAGCCGCTGCCGAGATTCTTCGTGAGCCACAGATTGCCGGAGTGGCGCGGGGTCAGGGTGGCGCGTTTGCCCTGCAAAGCGGCGGTAGAGCGGGTGACGGTGGCATCCAGGTACGCGTAGCCTGCCAGCACGCGCCAGCCGTGGCTCAGCTCGGCGGCGCCGCTGAGTTCCACGCCGTCGGTCCGTTGCTCGCCGATCGGAATCAGCGCCGTATTGGCTGCGTTGGCGACCTTGATGTTGCTGCGATCCAGCCGGAACAGCGAGATCGTCGTCGTGGCCTTGCCGTCCAGCCAGTCGTACTTCGCCCCGATCTCGGTGTTGGTCGTGGTTTCGGGCGCGAGTTCCGCATTGTTGGCTGCCAGCGAAAATGCTTCGCCGGAAGGCTGGAACGAGCGGGACCACGACACGTAATACGACTGCGTCCTGGTCGGCTGCCAGACGAGACCCACGCGCGGGCTCCACGCCGTGTCAGTGCGCGACAGGCCGGGCTGCTTCGGACGGCGGTCGAGCGTCTCCTGCTCGAAGCGATCGTAGCGGATGCCGAGCAGCGCCTTCCATTGCTCGTTGAAGCTGATCAGATCCTGCGTGTAGAACCCCAGGGTCTTGAAGATGCCGAGATTATTGGCGGCCGGCGTGGTGGACGTGTGCAGCGGCAACGTCGGAAGGGCCGGTGCGAACAGGTCGAAGTTCACCGGCTTGCCGTTCGCGCCGGTGACGGGCGCCGAATAATTGACGAGATCCTTGTTCTGCTGGCCGAATTCCATCCCGTACAGCAGTTCATGTTTCATGCCGAACAGCGTGGCCTTTTGCGTGAGATCGGTCTGGTTGAACCAGCCGTGCTCCTCGCGATAGACGTTGCCGTGATTCAGGGTGAAGGACCGGGTCGCCTCGTTGACGCTGCCGACCAGCGTGTTGTTCCGGTCGAGCGAGTAGTGATAGTAGCGGGTGGCGTTCCGGATCGACCATTGGTCGTTGAACGCGTGCTTGATCGTCGCGGTGCTCGAGTAGACGCGCGATCGCGTGTAGTCCACTTCGCCGGCGTTCGCCGCGCCGTAATACGCGGATGCCGGCACGTCGACCGGTCGCCCGCGATAGGCCGGAATGCCAAAGTCCGTCACGCGGCGATCTTCGAGGTAGTCCGCCTGCAGCAGGACGGTCGTCCTGGGCGCGATCCGGAATTCGAACGATGGCGCAATCGCGGTGCGATTCAGAAACTGTTGCGAGCGATAGCTCTTCGCTTCCTCGTGTGCGCCGGTTATCCGGAAAGCGGCCGCGCCGTTCGCGAACGCGCGCCCGACATCGGCTTCGACTCTACGATCGGCCCACGAACCGTAGCTGACACCGAAGTTCGTGACATCGATTCCCGGCTTTTTCGTCACACGATTGATTAGTCCACCTGATGATCCACGGCCATAAAGAACGGCTGCAGGGCCCTTTACGACTTCCACGCGGTCGATGTTCGAGAGATCCCGGAAATACAAGGCGTCGTCGCGAATGCCGTCGACGAACTGATCGGCGATCGCGGAGAAGCCGCGAATGGTGACCTGGTCGCGCTGGCCGTCGCCCGTCGAGAATCCGACGCCCGCGACGTTCTTCAGCACGTCCTGCAGCGAGTTGGCATGCTGGTCGCGCATCACTTCGGCCGTGACCACGTTCACGGTCTGCGGGATATCGCGCAGCGGCGCGTCGATCCTGGTGGCACTGACCGCGCTGGACGGGTTGTAACCTTCACCCGGATCGCGGAGCGCGCTCGCGTTCACCGATACGGCCGGGAGCACGTCAGTCGTCGTGCCGGTCGGTTCAATTGCATTGTCCTGCGCGAAAGCTGCGCCGACCATGATCGGCTGGCACGCGACGGCGGCCAAAATGGCCCGTCGTGCCGGGTGCAACACGTGTCTCATCTCCCAACCTGTCCTGTGTAATGGTTCGTAATTTCGTAACGCGACGCATTATCATTTGAAAGGAAAGGTGGGTCAACAAGTGTTGTGTGCCCGCCAGGTCCTTAATTTGTCTGATGTTTTCGGTGTTGAAGGGCACATGATCTGAAAGTCCGAACGGCCGAAGCAGCGGCCGGAGGCTCGATCAGCGGGCTCACGATCTACGATAGTCGGCGATGCGGCGGTCCACGATCGGATGCTGGCCGGGCGTGTCGATCGTGCGGCATGGTGCGGTGGGCGGCTGCCACCGCTGAGCGCCCGAGCGATTCAGGCGGAAGAGCGATGCGGCGACCGTCGTTTGCCGCGGCGGGACATCCGCGCAACGCCGACGTGGCACGCGAATACTGCCGGAAGGAGGAATCCGGCCGCCCAATGGAGTCGCTCGGTGACCCAGCGGAGCATTTCTCCGTCGAAATAGTAAAGCCCGTAACCGGTTGCCGCGAGCGAGCCGACGGCGACGCACATCGCGATGCCGGCGGCGCGGTTGCGCCGCATGCGCCAGCCGGGCAATACATGGCGATGGACGATCGTGCCCGCCATGAAGATCGCGATCATCGCGGCTGCGCCGTGAAGTTTCATCGACCACGGTTCGACCGGACTCGGCAGCGCATCGTCGGAACGTCCGAAGTGAGCGGCGAGCCATGTGGCGCCCGTCACGACGAGCAGCGCGGTGAGTAGGTACAGCGTCCGGCGCGAAGACGAGGCCAGCATGGGCGCGAACATTCCGGATTGCGTATTTTTCGGTTGCTTCATGGTCTTTGGGAGCAGGAAGGACGTCGCGCCGAGAAGCGGACGACGGATGCGCCGTAGCGCGCCAGGACGGGGCGGGCGCGGTCGCCGGCAACCAGCGCGACCTTGGTCAAGGCGTCGGCGATCGCGCAGGTCGGGGCGGCAACGGTCACGCCCGCCCCCATTGGCAGCGGCATCCCGTCGAGCGGATCGATCAGCGCGGACACGCGGCGCGCGAGCCCGTCCAGGCCGCGCGTCGACGAAGTGGCGAGGGCGCCGGCCGAGACTTCCACCACGCCGGTCAGCCGGGCAGGATCGTCGAAGTCGCGCAGCCGAATCGTCATCGCGCTTGCGCCGTGAAAGCGGAGATCGCCTCCGGCGTTGACGAGCACGCTGTCGAGTCGATGTCCGCGCGCGTAGGCAAGCGCGAGGGCCGCGTCGACGGCACGGTCGACCGCATAGCCTTTGGCGATACCGCCAAGATCGAGCAGGCAGTCGCGCTGCTTGGTCACGGTGCCACCGTCGACCACGAATGCCGGGAGACCGGCCGTCACGGTATCGCGGGGATAACCGCGCGATGCGCCGGGCGATTCGCGCAACACCCGGGCTGTCTCGTCAGGCGTCGGCGGCAGCAAGCCATGGCGCATCAGCACGGGCGCAACGGTGCAATCGAATGCGCCGGCCGACGCATCGCAAATCTCGAGCGCGAGTCGCAGCACGTCGGCCGTACGCCGGTCGATTTCGACCCGTTGGCCTGGTGCCGCACGATTGATGCGACTCAGGTCGCTCGACGCGTCGTGAAAGCTCATCAGCCGATGCACGTTCCGAATCTCGGCGAATGCCGCATTGGCGGCCGCCAGCGCTAGATCGGCATCCGCTGCACCGACGCCGATGTCGACGAGCGTGCCGAGCAGGGGTTTTGCCCTGCGCAGCACGCCGGACCGACGGAGATCGATGGATGCACCCGTCAAGTTACTTCCTTGCAAGCATGGCCTGTACGAAGACCGCAAGCCGCCTGACGCCTTCGGTCACATGCGTGCACGACATCGTCGCGCCGCTGATGCCCTGGATGTCCTCGCCAAGTTGCAGCGGCGCGGCGCCCGTCTTTCCTTCGAACTGCTTGCGCCATGCGCGCGTGCGGACTTCACCGCCGTGTTCCTCGCGATACGACAGGATCTCCATGTCACGGATGGTGCCGTCGGTCCCGAACGCCACCGCGTAATTGATCAACTGGAACTTGCCAATGACTGCATCGGTGATCACGTAACCAAGTAGCGTATCGCCGGATTTTGCAGCGAACACATTCCATTGCGCGGGATTGACGCGCGTGCCGGCCTGCTCGGACAGTGCCTTGCGTTGCTCGTCCGTGAGTATTACGGGTCGAGCGACGAAGGTCGTCGCGTCCGGAAACATGACCTTCTGGGCTTGCGCGACCGACAGATAATCGGCGCCGAAAACGACCGTCGGCATGACGCCAACGGTCGTCGCAAGCGCCGCCAGGGGAATCCAGCGAGCTTGATCGTGATTCATCAGAACGTCACCCCGAGGCCGAGATCGACGCGCGAGAAGTCGCGATTGATCTTGAAACGTTGATAGTCGACCTTGAATACGACGTTCTGATTCAGGTAGAAATTGGCGCCGACCGTGTACACCGTGTCATGCGGAACAGCCGACCCGTCGGGCATCGAGAATCCCGAGCCGATGCCTTCGTAGCTCGCAGCCATGTTGTACTTCTCATAGCGGACGAAAGGTGCCAGACGGTAGCCGCCGACGTGCGCGTTGTAGGCCGCTTGCAGATACCAGCCGTAGAAGCTGGCCGGCATCGGGTTGGTCAGGCTCTGCCCGTTCGCGGCCGCAGTCGCAGCCGCGGATGCATTCGCTTCGGCCGTATGCGAGAAACTGCCGTGTGCGTACAACGCGGACAGATCCCACGGCCCCGGCTGGTAGCGCGCGTGCGCTTCGTACAGCGTCACGCGCTGGCTCCCGGGCATGTCGGACGTCGCTTTCACCGTCCCGCCGTTGAACACGCTTCCCCCGACGGTCAAGCCTGGCACGCCGCGATAGTTCAGCGATACGAAACCCGACAGCTTCTGCGCATTCGCGAGCGCCATCTCCTGATGGGTCGCCTGCATCGGCGCGATTCCGTTGTTCTGCATCTCCAGCGCCGACGTGTACAGCGGCGTGGTGGGCGTGAAGTTCCACTTCGACAGATCGAGGCCGGTCGTGAGACCCGCGCTCCAGCCGAGCCCGAACTTGGTGTCGCCCGACAGCGAGAGACCGCCTTCGCGCCATGTGCTCGGAATGATCAACGTCTCGACGAAGTTGCGCGTGACGCCGTAGAAGTTGGTCGGCTCGTGATTTTCGTTGATCAGCCCGGCCGGAATCAGGAACAGGCCGGCCTTGCCCGACAGCGAGTCGTTGAACTTGTGATCGACGTAGAACTGCTCGACTTCGAACTCACCGGGGTCGCTCGACGACGTCACGCCGTGCTCGATCTCGAATTCCGAGTTGAAGCGGGTCTTGTCGTCGAACTGGTAGCCGATGCCGAACACGCCGCGCGCGAGATCGGCACGCGTGTTTTCCGACTGTCGCGTCGGACGCGAATAGTACATCTCGCCATAGCCCCAGATATTGAGGTTGTCGAGCGGCGACGGTTTCGCCAGCGCAGTCTGCACCGACTGGCTGGTCGCCTCGACCTGGGTTTTGAGCGTCGCTTGGTCGGCCACCGTCTGTTGCGAGGTTTGCGCCTGCTGTTGCTGTTGCGCCTTGAGCTGAACGTTTTCTTGTTTGAGTTGCGCGAGTTCGCTCCGCATTTCCAGCAGTTGTTGCGCCATCTGATCGAGTTTGGCTTCGAGTTTCTGCGTCGAGGCGGATGACGCAGCGTGGGCCATTGGCGAAACGGCGAGCGCAGCGGCGGCAGCAATTGCAGTTAGCGAACGAATCGGGCAAGGGCGATGCATGATGTTCCAGACAAGGGTTGATAAACCGGAGCGACGTTTCTTGACGACGAAACAGGGCCTCGTCCGCCGGTGCCCCGGCGGTCGATGCAGATGCGCGAATGTGGTCGACGTGCGCTGGCGGGCGGACTAGCAGCCGCTATCCGACGTGCGCGGACATCCGATGCGTGAGCCGCGGGTCCAGCCGGACGCTGGACGGCTCGATACGAAGGTCTCCCTGATTGCCGGTTCTGTCATATTTGGTAATGCGACTGATTTTCGTTCGCGGATGCTACTGGAAACAATTCTCGTTTGCAATCAATGATTTGCGTATGTTTTTCGTAATGTTTTTTGCAGAATGCTTTCTGATTTGTCGGGTTAATTCGACCGTAAGCTTTCGATTTGCCGGTCGGCTCGCCGAGCCGCCCTCGCGCCGCAGGTACGCGACGCGCTGCTTGCGCTCGACGCGAGTCGCGAACGCAGCGCGCTGTTGTCGAGCAAGGTCGACGACGGCGCTGACGATCCGGCAGTGGACCGAGGGCGGCTGGCGCGCGCTTCCGGCGACACGTATCGATTCGAGCGGCGATCGCGAGGAGGCGCTCGCGCTGCAGTGGGCCGATCAACCGGACACCGTTGCACTGCGGCTCGCGGCCACCGGCTGGCGCCCGGCTCCCGCATGGTCGGTGCAATCCGCGTTGCAGTGGCTGACGCCCCGTGCGTCCGTCGGCGCATTGCCGGTGCTGCCCGGACTGTCGAACAGCCAGGACGCGGCGCTCACCTTCGTCAGGGTCGATCCGGCACGGCCATCGAATCGCTCGGGATTGCGGCTTTGGCGATCCGACTACGACGTGGCGACGGGCGGCGCGGCGCGCGTGCCGGTCTGATACGGCGCGCTGTATCCTGAGACGTTCAGGCGGCCGTGGCGACTCGTCACGGTCGGTGTCACGAACCGGCAGGATACTGTCGGGATGCCCGGCCTGGCAGACGTGGCCACGGCGGGGTCGTGTGTCGAGGTGGCCGGCGATCCGGCGCATCGGCGCGTCACGCTGATATTGCCGCGCGGTGTGCCGCTCGCTGACGCACTTCCGCGAAGCCGCGCGGGCGCCGCGACGGCGAACCCGGGCGCACGTTGCGCGACCCTCAACCTTGACGTCGACCGATCATGACCGTTCCATCCTCGATTGCCGGAAAGCCCGCGATTCCCCGCACCGTATGGGCGCTGGGGCTCGTCAGCCTGTTCATGGATCTGTCGTCGGAGCTGATCCATGCGCTGTTGCCGATCTATCTGGTGACGACGATGGGCATGAGCGTCGTCGCGCTCGGCGTGCTCGAAGGGGCGGCCGAAGCCACCGCAATGATCGTCAAGGTGTTCTCCGGCGCGATCAGCGACTGGCTCGGGCGCCGCAAGGGGCTGCTGCTGCTCGGCTACGGGCTCGCGGCGTTGACGAAGCCGTTGTTTCCGCTGGCGTCCACACCGGCCGTCGTCGTGACGGCCCGCCTGCTCGATCGCGTCGGCAAGGGGATTCGCGGCGCGCCGCGCGACGCGCTGGTGGCCGACGTCGCGCCGCCCGAGATCCGCGGCGCGTGCTTCGGCCTGCGCCAGTCGATGGACACCGTCGGCGCGTTTCTCGGCCCGCTGCTCGCCATCGGGCTGATGCTGTGGTTCGGCGACCGCATCCGGACCGTGCTGTGGTTCGCGGTGGTGCCCGCGTTCGTCGCGATCGCGCTGATCGTCTTCGGCGTGCGGGAGCCCGCTCACGACAAGCCGCCGCGCGGGTTTCGCTCGCCGCTGCGCTGGCGTGCGCTGAGCGAGTTTCCGCGCAGCTACTGGTTCGTCGTCGCGGCCGGCGCGACGTTTACGCTCGCGCGCTTCAGCGAGGCGTTCCTGGTGCTGCGCGCGCAGCAGGCGGGGCTCGATGCCGCGTGGATCCCGGCCGTGATGGTCGCGATGAGCGTCGCGTATTCGCTGTCCGCGTGGCCGGTCGGCATCCTGTCGGACCGGCTCGATCGCCGCGTGCTGCTCGCAGCCGGCATGGTGCTGCTGATCGCGGCCGACCTGCTGCTCGGCATCGGCACGTCGACGCTGTCGATGTTCGTCGGCGTGGCCGTGTGGGGGCTGCACATGGGCTTCACGCAGGGCATCCTCGCCGCGATGGTGTCGGAGACGTCGCCGGCCGCGCTGCGCGGCACCGCATTCGGCGTGTTCAACCTGGTGAGCGGCCTCTGCATGCTGCTGGCCAGCAGCATCGCCGGCGCGCTGTGGGTACGCTACGGCGCGTCGACCACGTTTCTCGCCGGCGCCGCGCTGGTCGTGGTGCCGCTGTGCCTGTGCCGGTTCATGCCGCGACCGGGTTCGTCGCCCGCGTGACGCGTCGCCGGCCGCTTTCACATTTGAAAGATCGTGCGGCGTTTGCGATAGAATGCCCCCCCTGTTCGCCGTGGCCCTGCCCACGGACGGGCTCCGGCACCCGAAACGGCGTGCGCCGCGCTCGCGGAATTCCGCCCGTTTCAACGCCGGCGATCGACCTGCCGTTGGAAACACACGTTCTGTAATTTGGATTGCTAATGAAGAAGAAGCACAACATCACCCGGTACATCGTCATCGCGATGGCGCTGGGTATCGCCGTGGGCTACGCCTGTCATAGCGCGTTTCCCGACCCGAAAATGGCCAAGGAAGTCGCCGGCTACGTGTCGCTGCTGTCCGACGTGTTCCTGCGCCTGATCAAGATGATCATCGCGCCGCTGGTGTTCGCGACGCTGACGGTCGGCATCGCGCAGATGGGCGACAGCGGGTCCGTCGGCCGCGTGGGCGTGAAGGCGTTCGGCTGGTTCTTCATCGCGTCGGCAACGTCGCTGGTGCTCGGGCTCGTGACCGCGACGGTCCTGAAGCCGGGCAGCCACCTAAGCCTGCCGCTGCCGGCCGCCGATGCCGCGCTGAACCTGAAGACGGGCGCGTTCACGCTGAAGGACTTCGTCGTCCACCTGGTGCCGAAGTCGATCGCCGAGGCGATGGCGAACAACGAGATCCTGCAGATCGTCGTGTTCTCGATCTTCTTCGGTACCGCGCTGTCCGCGCTCGGCGAAGCCGGCAAGCGCCTGACCGCCGTGATCGACGACCTCGCGCAGGTCATGCTGAAGGTGACGGGAGCGGTGATGGGCTTCGCGCCGGTCGCGGTGTTCGCGGCGCTGGCCTCGACCGTCACGACGGAAGGGCTCGGCATCCTGCTCACGTTCGCGAAATTCATGGCGAGCTTCTATCTCGCACTCGCGCTGCTGTGGGGCGTGCTGACGCTCGCCGGCGTGACGTTCCTCGGCAAGCGCGCGTTCACGCTGATCCGCCTGATCCGCGAGCCGTTCCTGCTGTCGTTCGCGACGGCGAGCTCCGAGGCCGCGTATCCGAAGCTGCTCGATGCGCTCGACCGGTTCGGCGTGAACCGCAGGATCTCGAGCTTCGTGCTGCCGATCGGGTATTCGTTCAACCTCGATGGCTCGATGATGTACTGCACGTTCGCGGTGCTGTTCATCTCGCAGGTGTACGGGATCGACCTGCCGCTCGGCACGCAGATCACGATGCTGCTGATGCTGATGGTCACGTCGAAGGGGATGGCCGGCGTGCCGCGCGCATCGCTCGTCGTGATCGCGGCGACGCTCAACCAGTTCCATCTGCCGGAAGCCGGGCTGCTGCTGATCATGGGCGTCGACATGTTCCTCGACATGGGCCGCTCGGCCACCAACGCGGTCGGCAACTCGATCGCGGCGGCCGTGGTCGCGAAGTGGGAGGGCCAGCTCGGCGATCCGCGCGACGACGCGGATGCGGACGGCGGCGGCGAGATCAAGCAGGTCGAAGTGCGCGAGACGGCGACGTCTGCGTGATTGTCCGGCTATAAGCGAGGCGCGCCGGTCTGGATGCGATAGGGATTCAGGCCGGCGCGACGATACCCGCGAGCGAACATTTCCTTATCTCCCTCCGGCGATTTTCCCGATTCGCCGCATTACCCGCCGCCATTATCGACACGCCGTATTCGAACCGGCGGCGATATTCCAGAAGGCGAAAGCCACACCCTCCCGATATCAACGCGCCAGTGTGAGTGAACGTTCACTGTCGCGTAGTCGCGCGCGCCGTCCGCGTGGGCGGTCCGCAATTTTTTTCCATTTATATGAAGTTATTCTCGGCCGTGCCGATTATCGAATCGCACGCCCGATGTAATACCGAGCGCGCCGGCTGAGTCAGCGGAAGTATTTACGCATGGCCGATTTTCAGATCGCCCGGCTGCGCGTCATGTGAATGACCTCACCATTCAGGAGAGTCTCAGCCATGGTCGCCAGAAAACCGATTCAGGCCGTGCTGTTCGCGGCCGCGATTGCCGCGATCGCGCCGGCCGGACACGCGGGCAATACGACCGACTGGATCGCGAACACCTACGGCACGCTCGCCGCCCACGTCGGCAACGTCGCGCGTTCGATGTGGGTCGCGCCCGAAGGCGCGATCTACACCGCGTCGATGTGGGACGAGGATGAGGGCGGCGTCGCGATCTATCAGAACGGCAAGAGCGCCGGCTCGATCGGCAGCCATTCCGAATTCCAGGGCAGCGCGATCACGGGCAACGCGACGTCGCTGTTCGTCGCGCTGCAGCCGGGCAGCGGATACGGCAGCGGCGCGGTCGGGCGTTACAACCGCACGACCCACTATCGCGACAAGCTGATTCAGGTTACCGCGGCGACCAACCAGCCGCGCATCGACGTCGTCACCGGCCTCGCGACGGCCGGCTCGCTGCTCTATGCGAGCGACTTCTACGGCAATCGCGTGCGGGTGTTCACGACCGACGGCGTGTGGCAGCGGGACATCGGCGTGTCGTCGCCGGGCGCGCTGGCCGTCGACGGGGCCGGCAACGTCTGGGTCGCGCAGAAGGGCGCGGGTTCGATCGTCGAATTCAGCCCGTCCGGCGCGCTGCTGAACACGATCCGGCTGGCCGCCGGATCGCGGCCGTCGGCGCTCTTCTACGATGCGGCGGCCGCGCAGCTGTGGGTCGGCGACGAAGGCCCCGACATGAACGTCAAGCGCTATTCCGTGTCGGGCCGGCCCGCGCTGGCCGGCACGTTCGGCGTGCGCGGCGGCTATCTCGACACGACGACGGGCATCAAGGGGCAGGTCGGCGCGAAGCGCTTCACCCGCATCGCCGGCATCGGCAAGGACACCGGCGGCAACCTGTACGTGCTCAACAACCCGTGGGGCGGCAGCTGGGATCTCGGCCGCAACGGCGCGACCGACATTCATGCATACAGCAGCACCGGCAGCCTGCGATGGACGCTGCAGTCGCTCAACTTCGAAGGGATCGCCGCGCCGGATCCGGTCACCGACGGCGCGCTGTTCTACAGCGGCACGCACGTGTATGGCGGCACCGCGGGCGGCACGTTCGTCGCGAACACCGTCGATCCGTTCGCGTATCCGTCGGACCCGCGCATCAACATGAGCGACACGCAGCGCGACGAGCACTTCGGGCTGCTGACGTCGGTCGGCGCGAACCGCATTCTCGTCGCGGCCGGCCAGAATCCGCCGGTCTACTACTTCTTCCACTTCAACGCGGCCAACGGCTATGTCGCGATTCCGGATGGATCGATCCCGGGCGCCCCGTTTAACACCACGCGGCGCGTGTCGGCCGGCTTCACCGTCGACAGCAACGGCGGCGTATGGGCCGGCCTCGACAAGACCGGCGCGATTTATCACTATCCGCTGACCGGCTTCGACGCGAGCGGCAAGCCGTCGTGGGGGCCGGGCGTGCCCACGCCGATTCCGGCGAGCATCCAGCCGCTCACGCGGATCGTCTATCTCGCGGACAGCGACACGATGGTGCTCGCGCAAGGTGTCGTCGGCAGCACCGACTGGACGTCGATCGGCGCCCGCATCGAGGTCTATCACGGCTGGCTCGCGGGCAACACGACGAAGCCGAATCCTGTGATCACGCTGCCGCACAGCGGCGCGAAAGCGATCGACGCGGCCGGCAACCATCTGTTCGTCGGCTACTGGTTCAGCAGCAGCGGGCCGCTGTGGCCGAACATCGATGCGTTCAATCTCGACACGGGGAATCTCGACACGACGCTCGTCAACACGAGCCCGGCGACGGTCGATACGAGCAGCGCGATCGATGCGATGTACAGCGTGCGCGCGTATCGCCGCACGAACGGCGAATACGTGGTGACGAAGAACAACGTGAAGGGGAACAGCATCACCGTTTATCGGTGGACGCCATGACCGGGAAGCAGCGATTGCGACGATGACAGTACGATGGCTGTCATCGAAACGCCTTCGCTGTAACGATGTGTAATTTGCCGGTTCGCAATGGAACCGGTCACGCGCTTGACATTGGGCGGCGATGTAATGCCGGCATGTCGGCGATAGCCGACGCAGCGTATTTCGATCGATCGGCACGGGCCCTCGCCGACGCGCGATATGGGCAGACGACGCCACGATCATGCCGGACACGTCAGACGAAACTCGCTCCCGATACTACAGAGGATTCCTATGAAAAATACCAAGGTCAAGCGTGCGCTCCGGCTGGGCGCCATCATGTCGGCCGTGCTGCTTGCGTCGCATGCATCCGCGGACGGGTTCAACGCCGCCGATGCCGCGCGCGTGCCGAGCGGCCAGTTCGTCACGCCGATGGCCGTGCGCGGCGCGGTCCAGCAGTTCCTGAATCCCGGGCTGTCGGCCTATCCGCATTTCGTCGCAGGCGAGGCCGTGCGCTCGCAACTGAGTCCGGACGGCAAGACGCTCGCGATCATCACCGCCGGCCAGAACTCGCTGTACAAGCCGGACGGTTCGGTCGACACCGCAGCCTCGACGCAATTCATCTTCCTGTACGACGTCGCCGGCGCGAACAAGACGCACCCGGCGCTCAAGCAGGTGCTGCAGCAGACCAACGCGTTCGTCGGCCTGGTGTTTTCGCACGACGGCAGCAAGCTCTATGCGACGGGCGGCAGCGACGATGCGGTCTACGTGTATGCGCAGCACGGCGGCACGTGGGCGCTGTCGACCACGATCGCGCTCGGCCACGGCGGCAAGGGCGTCGGCATCCGCGTGCAGCCGAACGCAGCGGGTCTCGCGCTGTCGGCCGACGACAAGACGCTCGTCGTGGCGAACAACTACAACGATTCGATCAGCGTGATCGATACCGCGACGGGCAGCGTGCGCTACGAGCATGACTTGCGTCCGTTCTTCTCCGGCAACGAAGGCCGTAGCGGCGAGGCCGGCGGCACGTTCCCGTTCGCCGTCGTCATGAAGGGCAACGGCGTCGCATACGTGTCGTCGGATCGCGATCGCGAGATCGTCGCGGTCGACGTATCGTCGCCGTCGCACGGCCGCCTCGTGAAGCGCATCAAGCTGGACGGCAACGCGCTCGGCATGACGCTCGACGCATCGCAGTCGATGCTGTTCGTCGCGCAGGACAACGCCGACCAGGTCGCGGTGATCGACACCAACAGCAACGCGATCGTGAACCGGATCGACGCGCGCGCGCCGGCCGGCGTGCTCGCGCACGGCCACGCGCACACGGGCGCGGCAACGTATGCGGTGACGCTGTCGCGTGACGGCCGCACGCTGTATGCGACCAATGCCGGCGCGAACGAGATCGCCGTCATCCCGCTCGTCGGCGAGCGCGCGTATCGCGTTACCGGTCTGATCCCGACCGCGTTCGAGCCGCACGACGTGACGTTCAGCGCCGACGGCACGTGGATGTACGTGGTCAACGGCAAGAGCACGACCGGCCCGAACCCCGGCCACCTGTCCGGCGCAACGCCGGCGCAGGCGGCCGCGTCGCGCGCGTCGAACGAATACCAGTTCCAGCTCGAGCGCGCGTCGCTGGTGAGCGCGCCCGTGCCGGCGGCGCACGAGCTGCCGATGCTGACGCAGCAGGCCGCGCGCAACAACTTCTATCGTCCGGAAGACAACGACCGCGACAACGAAGTGATGGGCTTTTTGCGTCGTCACATCAAGCACGTGATCTACGTCGTCAAGGAAAACCGCACGTTCGACCAGGTGCTCGGCGACATCGGCAACGGCGCCGACGGCGATCCGCGGCTCGCCCAGTTCGGCCGCAACATCACGCCGAACTTCCATCGCCTCGCGAGCCAGTTCGTCACGCTCGACAATTTCATGAACCCGGGCGACGGCAGCATGGACGGCTGGTCGTGGGCGCTGCAGGGGCGCGTCACCAACACGGAGACGATCACGCAGCAGATCAATTACGCGGCCGTCAATCGCGGGCTGTCGTACGAAAGCGAAGGCACGAACCGCAGCGTGCCGGTCAACTGGGAAACGGTGCAGCAGCGCGACGCGGCGGCCGGCCCGGCCGGCACGACGAACTACAGCAACGCGGCGGCGGCCCTGCCGGGCGGTGCGGCGAACCTGCTGCCCGGCACCGGCAACCATGCGTCGTCGGATGCGCCGTTCGGCCGCCAGCGCGGCTACATCTTCGACGCGGTGCTGGCCGGCGGCGGCACGGTTCGCAACTACGGCTTCCTCGTGAACAACATCGGCAGCATCGGCACGGCCGCCAACCCGATCGTCGATCCGCACGCGGCCGGCGTCGTGCAGGCCGCCGCGCTCGATCCGCGGCTCGCGCCGCTGACCGACGTGTACTTCCGCGGCTTCGACCAGACGTATCCGGATCAGTGGCGTCTCAACGAGTGGAAACGCGAGTTCGACCAGTACGTCGCGGGCGGCAATTTGCCGACGCTGTCGCTGGTGCGGCTGTCGCACGATCACATGGGCGCGTTCGGCACGGCGTTCGCCGGCGTGAATACGCCGGAAACGCAGCAGGCGGACAACGACCTGGCCGTCGGACGGCTCGTCGAGGCGGTGGCGAAGAGCCCGTATGCGAACGACACGCTGATCGTCGTGACCGAGGACGACGTGCAGGACGGCCCCGATCACGTGGATTCGCACCGCGGGCCCGCGTACATCGTCGGGCCGTATGTGAAGCAGGGCGCAGTGATCCGTACGCGCTACAGCCAGGTCAACGCGCTGCGCACCATCGAGGATGTGCTCGGCACGCAGCACATGAACCTGAATACCGCGTACCAGCGGCCGATGACGGACGTGTTCGACGTGCATGGCCCCGCATCGTGGAGCTATACGGCCGTCGCGTCGACGGCGCTGAAGGGCACGGGGCTGCGCGTGGCCGAAGGGGCGGGCGAGAACGCGTTGCGATACGCGGCCGGCCCGGACGTCACGCCGACGCATGACGCCGCGTACTGGGCGAAGGTGACGGCGAAGTTCGACTTCGACGACGCCGACGAGGTGCCGGCCGATCAGTTCAACCGCGTGTTGTGGAAGGGCATGATGGGTGCGCGGCCGTATCCGAAGCTGCGCGGCGTGACGCAGAAGGTCGCGAGCCGCGACGACGACTGATCGTCCGGGCGGACCGTCTGCAAGCGGGCCCTCCCGGCGGGAGGGCCCATGTCGTTTGCATCGCGCGCGACAACGGCGGGCATCGCCGACCGCCGGCGGGGCCGCGCAACGTCACGCGCGCCATATTAGCGTCGCACTGCTTTCCGTTTCCGCCACGAGCCGGAACCCGAGCCGTTCGTAGAGCCGCCGCGCCTTGACCGATACGCCGAGCCGCGCCGCTGCCGCTGAAGCGCGCAGGCGAAGCGTGGACGTGCTCATTCGTCACCTCGGTGTGTCGTCGATTCGTGACGTTCAGCATAAACGCGGCCCCAAGGGCCAGGTCAAGCCCGTTCACGAAATCCGGTACACCCGCATCGCGTTGTCATGCCAGATCGCGCGCCGCGCGACTTCATCGAGATCCGCCATCGCCGCGGCAAACGTGCGCAGCAGCGCCGGATACGACACCCGCAACCCCGCCACCGGAAAATTGCTCGCGAACAGGCAGCGTTGCCAGCCGAATATCGCGATCGTGTCGCGGATGATCCGCGCGTTGTCCGCGTCGTTCCACGCCGCGTCGCGCAGGCCGAGTTCGGAGATCTTCACGGTCACGCGCGGCAATGCGGCCAACGCCTCCATCCCGCGGCGCCAGCGCGCGAGCCCCGCATCCGAACGATCCCACGGCAGCCCTGCATGTTCGAGCACGACGTCGACGCCAGGCGCATCGGCGAGCAGTGCCGCCGCATCGCCGAGATGCCAGAACGGCACGCGCAGATCCCAGCTCAACCCATGCGCGGCGAGGCGTTCCAGCGCGGCCGGCCAGCGCGGATCGCGCAACGTACCGGGCTCGCCATCGACGCCGGCATCCGCCGACGCGGCGGTGCGCGGCTTGAACCGCACGCCGCGCACGCGCGGCCACGCGGCCTGTTCGGCGAGCCGCTCGTTCGCGTCGTCGGCCAGCAGATCGACCCAGGCGACGACCGCAGACGGCAACCCGTGCGCAGCGGCGACCTCGTGCAGCCAGCGCGTTTCCGCGAGCGCCTCGTCGCGCGCCCGTTCGGCCTCGACGTGCACGCTCGCGACGATCGGCGCGCCTTGCGCGGCGAGCCGGTAGTCGTCCACGCCGAAGTCGCGGCACAGCGCCGCGTAATCGCCGAACATGAAGCGCGCCGGATCGTACTGCGCCTGCAGCCACGGGTAATGCGCGCCCGCCTCGAGCCGCCACAGATGGTGGTGCGCATCGACGAGCGCCGCCGGCATCGCATCCGCCGGCCGCACGTCGCCGTGCGGCTCAGCGCGCGCCTGCGAGCACATACGATGCATCCGGTTCGCGCAGCGTCGGCATTGCGCTGACGAATCGCCACGCATCGAGATCGAGCTCGCGCACGTAATCGTCCTGGAACGATACGTACGCGACGCGCCGCGACGGATGGAACGACAGCGCGGTCGGGTTCGCGGGCAGCGCGACGCGTTCGATTTCCTCGAGCTGCCGCGCATCGAACACCGAGATCGACCGTTCGCCCGAGTTGGTCAGCAGCAGCAGGTCGCGGCCGTCCGGCGCGCTGGTGCGATAGATGCGGTTCGGATCGCTGCGCGTCTTCACGCGGCGGCCGCAGGTCATCGTGCCGGTGTCGATCTCGACGAGCGTGTCGTCGCCGCGATTCGCGACGAACAGCGTGCGCTCGTCGCTCGACAGTGCATTGCCTTCGGGGCGCGGGCCGGGCATCACCGCACGCGGCGCGACGGTCGCGTCGCGCGGATGGAACTGCGTGACCGTGTTCGACAGCAGATGCACGCCGTACGCGCGGCTCGCATCGCGGGTGAGCGTCACGAGGTGGGTCTTCACGCCGCCGGACGGCACGGCCATGTTCGGCACGGCCTGTCGGGTCGGCTCGTCGAACACGAGCAGCATGTCGTGTGCTTCGCTCATTGCGTACAGGCGGCCGTCGCGATCGGCCGCCATCCCGTGCGGACGGTAGTACGGCCACAGGTCGAGCATGCGCGTATGCGTGCGTTCGACCAGATCGATCTCGGCGATCCGGTGATCGCCTTCATGGCCGCGCGACCACGCGGTCTCGATCCCGAAGATGCCGACGTACGCGTAGCGCTCGTTCACGTCGACGGTGAATTCGTGCGGGAAGTTCGGCAGCACGACGTGCTTGAGCGCGGCTTGGGTTTCGAGATCGTAGAAGCTGAAGGTGTGCGCGCATTTCTGCACCAGCAACAGGATGTCGTTCATGGTGTGTCTCCGTTGTTTCGTTCGCGTGGTCCGCATGTCCGTCGATGCGGGCGCGTCAGGTCAGTCTTCGCAACGCTTGGGCAGCGTCAGCGCGAGCAGGCCGGCCACCGCGAGCGTGACGGCGAGGCTGTATACGCCGGCCGCCGCGCTCACGTGCTGGGTCAGCACGCCGACCGCATACGGGCCGCAGAAGCCGCCGAGGTTGCCGAGCGCGTTGATCAGGCCGCGTGCGCTGCCGGCGGTCTCGACGCTGCACAGCTTCGGCGGAATCGCCCAGAACACGCCGGCCGCCGCCTGCAGGAAGAAACCGCAACCGATCAGGAACGCGAACGATACGGCCATCGATTCATGCGTGAGCACCGACAGCGCGAGGCACGCGGCGAAGCCCACCAGCGGCAGCAGCACGAACAGGCGGCGCTTGCCGGTTCGGTCGGATAAATACGACGTGGCGAACATCCCGATCATCATCGCGACATACGGCAGCATCGCGAGCAGGCCGACCTTGCCCATCCCGCCGTGCGTGAGGTTCTTCAGCAGCGTCGGCAACCACATCGTATAGCCGTAGATGCCGACCTGATAGCAGAAGTTGATCGCGATCAGCAGCCAGATCGTCGGGTTGCGCAGCATCGCGCCGAACGACGCGGCGGCCGGCGTGCCGGCGGCCTGCTTGCGCGCCTGTTCGTCGCGCAGCGCGTCGAGGATGTACGCCTTCTCGCGCGGCGACACCCAGCGCGCGGTTTCGGGGCCGTCGTCGGCGAGCATCAGCCACGCGACGAGGCACAGGAGCGACAGCGCGCCGGCGCTGAAGAACAGGTGGCGCCAGTCGTACGCGGCGAGCACGAGCCCGGACAGCGGCGCGGTGATCATCCCGGCGAGCGGCACGAACATGATGACCATCGCGTTCGCGCGGCCGCGTTCGCGGTCCGGAAACCAGTGGCTGACCATCGTCAGCACGACGGGCAGCATCCCGCCTTCGGCCACGCCGAGCATGAACCGCAGCGTCAGGAGTTGCCACGTATGGGTGACGAGCCCGGTCAGTACCGACAGCACGGCCCAGCTCACGAGCGACCATGCAATGAACTTCTTGCCGCTGCCGAGCGCCGCGCGCCGGCCGCCCGGAATCTGCAGGAACAGGTAGCCGAAGAAGAAGATGCCGCCGGCGAGGCCGGCCATCGTCGCGTCCATGCCGAGGTCGGCGTTCATGCCGCCCGGCATCGCGAACGCGATGTTCACGCGGTCCATGTACGAAATGACGCACGCGAGCAGCAGCGGCGGAATCACGCGCAGCCAGCGGCGGCGCGGAATGGCTTCGCCGGCGTCATAGGCCGGGTTGGCGGGGTTCAGCAGGTTCATGGTGTCTCCGAATCCATGTGACTGGCGGCGGCGGCCTTCTGTCGGGCCGCCGTCACGCCGATGCGCAACGCATGCGCGTTGCGGGTGCAGAAACGATGTCTGACGTTTAGCGTCCCCAGCGCAGCACGAGCGGATCGAGCCGCCGCGCCGCGTCGAGCAGGCCCGCGCGCACCTGCGGGTGCAGTTCGGGCCACGGCGCGCGCGGCCGGTCGCATGCGATCACGCCGCCTTCCTTCATCAGCGCCTTCGCGGTCAGAAAGCCCGACTGGCGGTTCTCGTAGTTGATCAGCGGCAGCCAGCGCGCGTACTGCTCGCACGCTTCGTCGCGGCGGCCGGCGAAATACGCGTCGGTGATCCGGCGAATGCCGTCCGGATAGCCGCCGCCCGTCATCGCGCCGGTCGCACCCGCATCGAGATCGGTGAGCAGCGTGATGCCTTCCTCGCCGTCCCACGGCCCTTCGATCGCGTCGCCGCCGAGCGCGATCAGCTCGCGCAGCTTCGACGCGGCGCCGGCCGTCTCGATCTTGAAGTAAGACACCGCGTCGATCTCGCGCGCGAGCGCCGCGAGCAGCGATGCGGGCAGCGCGACGCCGCTGGCCGGCGCGTCCTGGATCATCAGCGGAATGTCGAGGCCGTCGGCGACTTCGCGAAAGAAGGCGCGCACCTGGGCTTCCGGCACGCGGAACGTCGCGCCGTGATACGGCGGCATCACCATCACCATCGCCGCGCCGAGCGCCTGTGCGTGCCGGTTGCGTTCCGCGCAGATCCGCGCGCTGAAATGCGACGTCGTGACGATCACCGGCACGCGGCCGGCGACGTGTTCGAGCGTGGTGCGCGTGATGAGATCACGTTCGTCGTCGCCGAGCGCGAACTGCTCCGAGTAGTTCGCGTGGATGCAGATGCCGTGCGAACCGGCATCGATCATGAAGTCGACGCAGCGGCGCTGGCCGTCGAGGTCGAGTGCGCCGTGCGCGTCGAAGATCGTCGGCGCGACCGGAAAGACGCCCTGGTAACGTGCGTTCATGACGGCCCTCACTCGACGATGTCGAACTGGTCGAGGAACTCGGTCTTCAGCGTGAGACCGAGGCCCGGCACGTCGTCGCGCAGCTGCAGGAAGCCGTTCTCGGCCACCGGCTCGCCATCGAAGATGTAGTAGAACAGCTCGTTGCCGACTTCCACGTCGAACATCGGGAAGTACTCGCTCATCGGCGACGCGAGCGTGCTCATCGTCAGGTGATAGTTGTGCATCTGGCCCGCATGCGGAATCACCGGCACGCTGTACGCTTCGCACAGCGCATTGATCTTGTGCGCCATCGTGATCCCGCCGACGCGGTTCGTGTCGTACTGCACGACCGACACGGCCTTGCGGTCCAGCAGCTGCTTGAAGCCGTACAGCGAGAACTCGTGTTCGCCGCCCGAGATCGGGATGCTCGTGAGCTGGTTCAATTCCGCATAGCCGTCGATGTCGTCGGCGATCACCGGCTCCTCGAGCCAGCGCGGCTGGTATTTCTCGAGCTTCGGCAGCATGCGCTTCGCGTACTCGAGGTTCCAGCCCATGTAGCACTCGAGCATCAGGTCGTTGTCGTAGCCGATCACCTCGCGGATCGCCGCGACCGACTTCAGGTTCTCCACCACGCCCTGCTGCCCGTGCGCGGGCCCGTAGCCGAAGCGCATCTTGAACGCGCGGAAGCCTTCCTTCAGGTACTGCTGCGCCTCCTCCTGCATCGCCTTCAGGTCGGTGCGGTACAGCTTCGAGTAGTAGCAGGGAATCTTTTCCTTGGTACGGCCGCCGAGCAGCTTGAACACGGGCTTGCCGACGCTCTTGCCGAGGATGTCCCAGATCGCGATGTCGACGGCGGAGATCGCCGCCATGCCGATGCCCTTGCGGCCCCATGCGTGGGTCGCGCGATACATCCGCTGGTTCAGGTATTCGTAGTCCCACGGATCCTGGCCGATCACGAGCGGCGCGAGGTACTGGTCGATGATCGCCTTCGCGACATGCGGCGCGAGCGCGACGTTGCCGAGGCCGACGATGCCGTCGTCGGTCTCGATCTCGACGACCGTCCACGAATGGAAGCGGAACGTGCTCATGGTTTCCTGCGGCGCGTACAGCAGGTCCATCGCGTTCGAGCAGAAGTTGCCCTGCGGCGGCACGGTCTTGCCTTTCCACTGGAATACGCGGGCGCGCACGGAACGGATCTTCATGATGGTGTCTCCGGAAATCGATGTTGTCGTGTGGCGAGGGCGTGCGAGCGTCACGCCGAAACGGTGGCGGTGCGGCGCGCGGCGCCCATCCGGCACGCGATCTGCAGCGCCTGCCAGGTCGCGCCGACGTCGGCGGTGCCGCGGCCCGCGATGTCGTACGCGGTGCCGTGCGCGGGCGTGGTGATCGGCACGGGCAACCCGCCCTGCACGGTCACGCCGCGCGAGAAGCCGAGCAGCTTGATCGCGATCTGCCCCTGGTCGTGGTACATCGTGACGATCGCCTGGTAGTCGCCGGCCTGCGCCTTCAGGAAGATCGTGTCGGCCGGGAACGGGCCGTGGAACGGCGCGTCGGTCGGCCAGTCGCGCGCCTGCAGCTTGCGCACCGCGGGCTCGATGATGTCGACTTCCTCGCGGCCGCAGCTGCCGCCGTCGCCGCCGTGCGGATTGAACGCGGCGATCGCGACCTTCGGCGCCGCGACGCCGTTCGCGAGCAGCGACCGGTAGATCAGTTCGGATGCCTGTTCGATCCGCTCGACGCTCAGCTGGGCCGCCGCATCCTTCAGCGGAATGTGCGACGAGATCCGTGCGGTCCACAGCTCGCCGAGCGTGTTGAATTCGCAGAAGTAGCCCGTCACGCCGAGCGCGGCGGCGAAGTGGTGCAGTTCGTCGTCGTGCTGCAGCCCGCCGAGCTTCATCGCGTACTTGTTCAGCGGCGCGAAGCAGATCGCGTCGATGTCGCCGGCGAGCGCGGCGTCGAGGCACTGGTCGAGCACGGTCAGCGTCGAGCGGCCGCCGGCGGCGCCGGCCTGGCCGACCGTGACCTGCGCGGAATCGATCGTGTCGAGCTCGACGAACGCCGCGCGCGCGGTGGACGGGCGGCAGCGCACCGCGGCGAGCGACGCGACGGGCTCGACGTCGACCGTCACGCCGGCCACGCGCTGGCCGGCTTCCCACAGCCAGCGGTCGCCGATCAGCACGAGATTGGCGCGGGTGGTGGCGTCGGGCCGCGCGAGCAGTTTCGCGATCAGTTCGGCGCCGATGCCGGCGGGGTCGCCGAGCGTCAGCGCGACGACGGGCAGGGACGCGGCGGTCGTCATGCGGCGTCTCCGTGGCGGGCGGCGGGCGGCTGGATGTTCATGAGGTGTCTCCGGTGGCGGCGCGAGGCCGTTGGTGTATGGGGTTCATGCTAGGTAGACGGAATGAGTCGGTAAATTGAAAACTCTTGATGAATCGATAACCTGGAGTGATCAAAATGGGCTCGATCGATCGACGAGACTCGACTCCGCAATTGCTGAACCGGCTGCGGATGCGGCAGATCGCGCTGTTGCTCGCGGTGGACGAATGCTCGACGCTGCGGGCGGCGGCCGGGCAGCTCGGCCTCACGCAGCCGGCCGCGACGAAGATGCTGGCCGAACTGGAAAGCGCGCTCGGCCAGCGGCTGTTCGATCGCGTCGGGCGCGGGCTGGTGCTGAACGCGGCCGGCGAGCGCGTGCTCGGCTATTTCCGCGGGATTCGCGGCAGCATGGAGGCGCTCAATCGCGAGCTCGGCGAACTGCAGCTCGGCAGCGCCGGGCGGCTCGCGATCGGCAGCATCATGGCGGCGTCGCCGGGGCGGCTCACCGAGGCGCTGGTGCAGTTGAAGGCGCGTTATCCGCTGCTTGCGATCGACATCGCCGTCGATACCAGCGACCGGCTGATGCCGCAGTTGCGCGAAGGCGTGCTCGAGGTGGTGATCGGCCGCAACGTCGGCACCGATTGCGACTTCCGCGTGGTGGACGACGAGGCGCTCGCGATCATCGCGGGCCGCGACCATCCGCTCGCGGGCGCGGGGCCGGTCGAATTCGACGCGCTGCTCGACTACACGTGGATCCTGCAGCCGGCCGGCAGCCCGGCGCGCGAGGTCGTCGAGCGCGAGTTCCGCGCGCGGCACCAGCCGATGCCGCGCGGGCTCGTCGAGACGGGCTCGATCCTGACGACGATGAATCTCGTCGACCGTTCGCAGATGCTCGGCGTGATTCCGCGCACGGTCGCGCAGCGCAACGCGGAACACGGGCTCGTCGCGATCCTCGACTACGAGCTCGACCAGAAGCTGCCGTCGTACGGGAGCCTCGTGCGGCGCGACCGGCCGCTGAGCATTCCGGCGCAGCATTTTCTCGCGCTGTTCCACGGGGACGGGGCGGGGGAGGACGGCGATGCGTAATGGCGCGGTTTGCCAGCCGAGGCGGCCGAGCCAGCCGCGCCAACCGCGTTGGCCGATCAAGCCGATCAAGCCGATCAAGCCGATCAAGCCGATCCAGCCGATCAAGCCGATCAAGCCGATCAAGCCGAACCAGCCGAACCAGCCGAACCAGCCGAACCAGCCAAGCACGCCAAGCCGCCACCATCACGGAACGCGGTGAAGCGGGATGGCGACGCCGGCGACGCGGCCGAGGCAGGCGAACCCGACGCGAACCGCTTCAGCGCGCCGACGGAGCAGCTGGCGCTTCCGCGAGCGACGGCATCGATTCCGACAGCGCCCGGTCGGGCCGAATCCGCAGCGCGGCGACGATGCCGATCAGCAGCATCGCGACCGACCCGACGAACGGCACCGTCCAGCTGCCGGTGCGGTCGACGAGATAGCCGAACAGGATCGGCGACAGGATCCCCGCGATCGCGGAGCCTGCGTTCATCATCCCGCTCGCGATGCCCGCATGCGCCGGCGCGATGTCGCTCGGCACGGCCCAGATCGGCCCGATCGTCAGTTCGAGGCACAGGAACGACCCGGACAGGCACAGCGCGATGCCGGCCGTCGAATGGACGAACGCGAGCGGCAGCATGCACACCAGCGCGCCGGTGAAGCTCGCGACGATCACGCTCTGGCGCGACAGCGCGAGATTGCCGGTCTTGCGGTAGATGCGGTCGCACAGCCAGCCGCCGAGCGTGTCGCCGACGACGCCCGCGAAGAACACGCCGGATGCGAACAGCGCGGTCGATTTCAGGTCGAGGCCCTTGCCGTTCAGGAAGAACGTCGGCAGCCACGTGAAGAACAGCCACGCGGTCCAGCCGTAGCAGAAGTACACGAAGATCGTCGGCGCCATCCGGCGGAACAGCGCGCCCCATGGCGTCGGGCCGGACGACGGGGCGGGGCGGGCGGTGGCCGTGGCCGCCGCGGTGCGCGCGCCTTCGTTGCGGTTGGCGTCTTCGCCATCGGCCGGATACTCGCGAAAGCCGACGACCCACCACACGAGCCACACCAGCGTCACCGCGCCGATCACGAAGAACGCCGCGCGCCACGACAGCCACGTCATCAGTGCGGCGACGATCGGCGGCGTGACCGCGTTGCCGAGCCGCGAGAACGAATGCGTGAAGCCCTGCACGACGCCGCGCCGCTCGCGCGAGAACCAGTGCGTGATCGCACGGGCTTGCGCGGGCAGCGTCGCGCCTTCGCCGATCCCGAGCAGCAGGCGCGCGGCGAACAGCAGCGCGAGGCTGTGCACGAGCCCCGTCATGAACGTCGACGCGACCCAGATCAGGCCGCAGCCGATCAGCGTGATGCGCGAGCCGAAGCGGTCGGCGATCCAGCCGCCGAAGATCTGGCAGATCGCGTACGAATACGCGAACGCGGAGAACGCGATGCCGAGCTCGGTGTTCGACAGCCCGAGTTCGGCCTTGATCGCGCCGGCCGCGGTCGCGAGGTTTACGCGGTCGACGTAGAGGATGAACGACAGCGCGCACAGCAGCCACAGCGTGTGGCGCCGTTGACGGTGATCGGTAGGCATGTGTCTCGCTCCATGTTCGTGCGCGGCGTTGCGATGACGTCGCGTTCACGGGCCGGCCCAGCATCGCGCGCTGGACGACGCATCGTCTATTGAATCTTTTCGATCAATTGATAACCGGAGGTGTTCGGTTGTGTGGCGGTCGGGCCCCGGAGCGCGAGCGGTGCGGGTTTTCCACGATCGGTGCGGCGGCAGCCGGGATGACCGTGCATCGGGCCGGTTGGCGGTCCGCCGGATCAGTCGGCTGCACCGGGCAGCGGGGCCGACGGCGCGGCGGACCGCGCGGGAAAGCGCTGTTCGTCCGGCGTCGGCTCGAGATCGTCGGGCCACGTCACGTCGAAGCGCGTGCCGCCGCCCGCAGCGGGCGTGCACACGGCTTCACCGCGATGCGCATGCGCGATCGCCGCGACGACCGCGAGCCCGAGGCCGCTGCCGCCGGGCTGCGTATCGTCGACGCGCCGGAATGCCTTGAATACGTGCGGCGCAAAGTCGGCGGGAATGCCGGGACCGTCGTCCTCGACGCTCAGCCGGCATCGGCCGCCTTCGATGCGTGTCGCGATCCGGATCGCACCGGGCACCGCGTGGCGACGCGCATTCTCGAGCAGCGCGAGCAGCGCCTGACGAATTCGCACCGGATCGCAGCGCATCGGGCGTGCGTCGAGATCGAGCTCCGGATGCTGACCGACGGCCTGCATCGCATGTGCGAACACGTCGACGACCGCGCGGATGTCCGCCGCGAGCTCGGCTTCGCTGATCTCGATGCTGAGGTGGCCGCTATCGGCGAGACTGACCACGCGCAGATCCTCGATCAGCCGCGTCAGCCCTTCCACTTGCGCGAGCAGGCTGCGGAACTGCGCTTCGCTCGGCGCGAACACGCCTTCGGCGAGACCTTGCAGGCGGCCGCGCAGCACGGTGACCGGCGTGCGCAGCTCATGCGCGATCGCGGCGTTCCAGAACGTCTGTTCGTCGGTCACGCGCTGCAGCTCGCTCGCGAGCGCGTTGAAGTTGTCGGCGAGCAGCGCCGCTTCGCGCAGCGAACGATCGCCGGCGACCGCACGCGCACCGAGATCGCCGCGCGCGACGCGGCGGATGCCGTCGGTGACCGAGTTCAGCGGCACGAGGATGCGGCGCGACAGATTGATCGCGACGACGAGCGACAGCACGAGCCCGACGGCCGTGGTCGCGATCAGCCAAACCCATTCCGGACCGGTGGGAAACCAGTTCGTCTGGTTGAACGACGCGGGACGGTACAGGTACAGCAGGTAGTAGAACCCGTACGCGGTCAGCACCACCAGCAGCGTCACCGCGAACGCCATCGCGCCCATCGTCAGCGCGATCTGCCGGCTCAGTCCGTCGAGCTTCACTCGCCGCTCCACAGCTTGTAGCCGACGCCGCGCACGCTGACGGGCACGCCGCCGACGCCGAGATCGTCGAGCTTCTTGCGCAGCTTGCTGACGTGGCTGTCCACCGTGCGTTCGAGCGCGTCGCCTTCCGGCAGGCAGGCGGCCATCAGTTCGGCGCGGCTGAACACGCGGCGCGGCGCACGCGCGAGCTGCGCGAGCAGCTTGAATTCGGTGAGCGTCAGCACGAGCGTATGCCGCGTGCCGCCGACGTCGACGGTCGCTTCGTGATGGTCGAGATCGATCTCGAACGGGGCCGCGCGCAGCACGCGCTGTTCTTCCGGACGCGACCCGCCCATCGTACGGCGCAGCACGGCCTGCGCGCGCGCGACCACTTCGGCCGGGTTGAACGGCTTGACCACGTAGTCGTCGGCGCCGATGCGCAGGCCCGTCAGCTTGTCGATGTCCTGGTCGAGCGCGGTCAGCATGATCACCGGCGTGTCGCCGCGATGGCGGATCTCGGCGAGCACCTTCCAGCCGTCCACGTGCGGCATCTGCACGTCGAGCAGCACGAGGTCGGGCTTCAGCGACAGGTGCAGTTCGAGTGCGCGGCGGCCGTCGGCCGCATGCACGGTGCGCAGGCCGCTGCGCGCGAAATACGCGGTGAGGATCTCGGCGATCTCGGGTTCGTCTTCGGCGATCAGGACGAGCGCCTGGCCGGCGCCGGAAGAAGAGGAAATATCGGACATGGCCGCTGGTTCACGTGCATCGGGGTTCCATCGAGTCGCCATACTACCGTACCGCTCACGACGTCGAACGGAGACGCGAGGCGCGCCGGCTGTCTTTCCGCTGCCTTTCAGTGTGGGCGCGATCGATCGTACGACAGGGGAATACCCTGTCTTTTTTTCTCGTTTCCATTTTATGTATCATGACCTAACTTTTGCATCATGTACTAAATAAGGGAAGCGGCGAATCTTCGGCATCGATCGGCAATCCGGCACGCGTCGCAGCCGGGTACCAACCGGCTGCAACGCACGCTCGCACTCCGTGCGGCGCGCCGGCGAAGCGGAGCAAGGCCGTATTCGGATGTCGGATTTCGCGCGAGCAGGCCGCGTGCCGCGGGGCACGCCGTCGCTCGCGCCATTTGCAGGCGGGAACTCGATCATCATGTCCAGCAACTCATCCTCCCGCAGGTCGGCCGACCTGCAGCGCCGGCAGTGGCTCAAGCTCGCCGGCGCATCGGTTGCGGCCGGCGGCCTTGCGCTCGGCGCCGCACGCGCGAGCGCCGATGCGGCGCCTGCCGTCGCGAGCGACGGCGACGTGCTCGACGTCGCGATCGTCGGCGCCGGGCTCGCGGGCCTCACGACCGCACGCGACCTGCGCTACGCGGGCTGCGAATCGTTCGTCGTGCTCGAGGCGCGCGATCGGGTCGGCGGCCGCACGCTCAACTACGACGTCGGCGGCGGTTACGTGACGGAAGTCGGCGGCCAGTGGATCGGCCCGGGCCAGACGGCCGTCGCGGATCTCGCGCGCGAACTCGAAATCGGCACGTTTCCGAGCTACTACGCGGGCAAGACGGTGATCCTCGGCGGCGACGGCCGCGCCGAGATCGACCTGAACGGCACGTTCGGCACCGACGAGGCGCTCGCCGCGAAGTTGAGCCGGTTGTCGCGCGACGTGCCGTCGGGCGCGCCGTGGACGTCGCCGAAGGCAGCCGAACTCGACCGGCTGTCGGTCGGCGACTGGCTGGCGCAGCAGCGCGTGAAACCCGAGGACCGGATGGGCTGGAATGCATCGATCTCGCTGTCGGGCGGTGTCGCGCCGGCGAAGATGGGACTGCTGCACTTCCTGTCGATGATCAATTCCGCGGACTGCGATTACGAACAGCTCGATTCGATCCGGCACAGCGCGCAGGAAACCCGTTTCGTCGGCGGTTCGCAGCTTCTCAGCATCCGGATGGCGCAACAGCTCGGCGACAAGGTGCGGCTCGCGTCGCCGGTGCGCCGGATCGTCGGCTGGGATCGCGACGTCGTCACGCTGCAGACGGACCGCGGCACGGTGCGCGCGCGCAAGGTCGTGATGGCGCTGCACCCTGCGCTTTGCCATCAGGTGCAGTTCGATCCGCCGCTGCCCGACCGGCGCAACGCGCTGCAGCGCGCGTGGCCCGCGCATTCGCCGGCGCGCAAGACGGCGATGGTCTATCGCCGGCCGTTCTGGCGCGACAAGGGGTTGAACGGCCACATCTTCCAGACCGACGGGCCGATCTTCTGGGCTTACGACAATTCGCCGCCGGGCGGCGAGATCGGCGTGATCAACGCGTTCGTGCGCAATGCGCTGATGCCTTCGGACCCGCAGGCCGCCAGGCAAATGCACATCGACCTCTATACGCGGGCTTGGGGCGACGACGCGCGCGCGCCGGTGTCGTACCACGATCGCGACTGGGGGCTCGCCGATCCGTGGACGCTCACGTGCGTTTCCGCGATTCCGCCGGGCTTCTGGACCGCACACGGCGACGCGCTGCGCACGCCGTGCGGCAACCTGATCTGGTCCGGCACCGAGACCGCGAACATCTGGGCCGGCTACATGGACGGCGCCGTCCGCTCGGGTCACCAGGCCGCGCTTCAGGCGCTCAATACACTGCGCCGCGCGTAGGAGACCGGAAATGAAGAAACGTATCGTGCTGCTCGCCGTGCTCGTGGTCGCCGGCGCGCTCCTGGCCGTCTACGGCCCCCCGCTGCTCGGCTTCTATCGGCTGCAGCGCCATATCGACGAGACGGCGCAGGCCGACGACGGCGACGGCGGCCCATGGCCGCGCACGACCGACGCGTGCATGGGTTGCCACGGCGTGAAGGGTAACTCGCTGAGCGACGCGTATCCGGGCCTCGCCGGCCAGCCGGCGCAGTACGTGGCCGCGCAGCTTCACGCATTCGCCAGCGGACAACGCGCGAACCCGACGATGGGGCCGCTCGCGATGACGATGAGCGAAGCCGAAATCACGCGCGTGGCCGGCTACTACGCGAAACAGGCACCGCTGGCCAACCGCTATTTCAAGCCGGACGCGCGACTGCGCGCGAAGGGCGAGCAACTCGTGACGGGCGGCGCGTGCGTCGCCTGCCACGGCGCGCGGCTGACGGGTCAGGCGCAGTTTCCGCGGCTCGCCGGGCAAGGATACGACTACCTGCGCGCGCAGCTCGACGCGTTCGCAAACGGCGCGCGCAGCGAGGCGACCGGCACGATGCAGCGCGTCGCTCGGGCGATGTCGGCGGAGGATCGGGTGGCGGTCGCGACCTATCTCGCGAGCCTGAGCCCGGTCAAGCAGTGAATCAACGGCAGCAATCGACCTCGGGAGTTCGAACCATGGATCACAGAACACTTGCACTTTGTCTTTCCAGCGCGACGCTGGCGGCAACGACGGGCCTGTACGGCTTCAAGTTCGTCCGCAAGCGCAATTTCCTGCTCGGCTTCGAATGGTGGATCGTGACGATTTCCGCATCGAATGCGGTGATTTTCTTCGCGACCGAATCGCCGCTGTCGTACGCCATTTCGCACTTTCTCGACGCGTTCTCGCGCGGCTTCGGGATGCCGGTGATCGCGGTTGCCGGCCTGATGGCCGTCACGCACGGCTTCCGGCCGTCGATGCGGCAGGACGTGACGCTGTTCGTGCTCGCGACGCTCGGGACGATCGCGCTCGTGGCCGGCGTGCTGCAGAACGCACTGCCGTACTTCTACGTGGCGATGTGGGCGCTGATGTCGATCTATCTCGCCGGCTTCGTGCTGCGGCTCGTGCGCGCGGGCCACGCGCTCCATGCGCTGACGACGACGATCGCGCTCGTCGCTTCGCAGGCGATCGCGTGCATCTACGACTTCTACAAGATTCCGGGCGAGGAAACCAACGTCGTGTTCAATTTCTACGTGCTTGCGCTGCTGACCTGGTCGTACCTGACCGTCGCGCTCTATTACGCGTATGGCGCGCTGGAACGCGAGGCCGGACGCGGCAAGGTGAATGCGAACGTATTGTCGTATCCGAAATGAATAGTAGTACGGAGCAAGCGGAATCTGTCCGGGCGATGTGCGGACCCGGCAGTGATGACCTCGGAGCGCCGGGATGGCCCCGGTCAGGCTGACCCGCGCACAGCGACGCGATGCGACACGCGAACGCCTGCTCGGCGCCGCGCGCGCGATTTTTGCGGAGAAGGGCTATGCGGCCGCGAGTGTCGAGGATATCGCCGCGGCAGCCGGACATACGCGCGGCGCGTTCTATGCGCACTTTCGAAGCAAGACGGAGATGCTGTTCGAGCTGCTGCGGCGCGATCACGACGACACCGCGACGGCGCTGCAACGGATCGCCGCCATGCGGGCGGGTTCGCCCGAGGACGTGCAACACGCGCTGCTCGCATACTGGCGGCGGGGTGCCGCGCGCGATGCGTCGGGGCTGATATGGCTGGAGGCGCAACTGCAGGCGGCGCGCGATCCGCAGTTCCGTGCGCAATTCGGCGCGTTGCTGCGCAAGCGGCAGGCGCTCGCGACCGCGTGCATCGATGCGTTCGCGGCCTGTGCCGGCGAGAGCTTGCCGCTGCCCTCGCCGGTGCTCGCGCTCGGCCTGAGCGCACTGTGCGACGGCGTGCAGTCGTGCTGCGCCGCCGATGCGAGCAGCGCGACCGACGCGCTGGCCGATGCGGTACTGGCCGCGTTCCTCGCGCATACGGTGTTCGATCGCATGCGCGGATGACGTGACGGCGACGCCGCGGCCGGCGTCGTCGCTCGATTGTATGAAGGCTGAAAGCAGGTTGTCATGGCGGGACGACAGACCGCCCCGACGCACGCTCGAACATGCAGACGAAACAGGGAATACCCCGTCTTTTTCTTTCTCGTATTTTTGTCATGATGACCTAACATTGTCACCATGTTCTACTGCAGGCGCCGGCAATGACCGTTCGCGGCCGGCAGCGGTTGGACGAATCAGGAGATCTACGATGGATGCACTTACGCGCAAGGCTTTCTTCGAGGACGGTGCGGTCCTCGTCGAAGGCGTACTCGATGCAGCGCAGCTCGAGCAGTGCCGCGCCGCGTTCGACTGGGGGATGGAGAACCCGGGCCCGATGGCGACGACGCTGCTCGACGGCACCGAATACCGGTCGCACAACGACAACGCGAATCCGTACGCGAAGGCGCGGCTCGACGAACTGGTCGGCACGCTGCCGTTCGGCAAGCTGTTCGCCGACCTGTGGGGCTCGAAGCACGTGTGGTACTTCGCCGAGGAACTGTTCATGAAGGCCGGTGGCAAGAGCGCGCGCTCGCCGTGGCACCAGGACACGTCGTACCTGCCGTGGGAAGGCATGCACTTCGGCAATGCGTGGATCAGCTTCGAGCACGTGCCGAAGCGCAACGCACTGGAGATCGTGCGCGGCTCGCATCTCGGCGTGCGCCACGACGGCACCACGTTCCAGAACGCGGAGGACCCGACCGACCCGCTGCACGGCGGCGACGTGTGGCCGCGGCTGCCGAACATCGAAGCGGAGCGCCGCGCGGCGCCCGGCGCGTACGACATCCTTTCGTGGGAAACGAAGCCTGGCGACGTGCTGCTGCTCCATCCGGGCGTGCTGCACGGCGGTGGCGCGGTGGATGCCGCGTTCCCCGACCGCCACACGCTCGTGCTGCGCTTCTTCGGCGACGACGCGACGTTCAGCCCGCTGCCCGATCAAAGCCGCTCGGGTTTCACGCCGGCCGGCGTGCTGTTCGTCGACGAACTCGCCGGGCTGAAGGCCGGCGATCCGTTCCGTGCACCGTGTTTCCGTCAACTCGTCTGAGCAAGGAGTTCTTCACCATGTCAGCAACCCCGAAGCGGCACTCGATCGTGCCGCCGCCGTTCCAGCCGTGGTACGACGCCTACCACTTCTCGCCCGCCACGCGCGTCGGCGACACGATCTGGGTGTCCGGCCAGGTCGGTCTCGACGCTCGGATGCAGCCGGCCGACGGCGTCGAGGCACAGGCGCGGATCGCGTTCGAGAGCCTGAAGATGATCCTGGAGGCGGCGGGCGCGAGTCTTGCCGATGTCGTCGAACTGACGACCTTCCATACCAACCTTCAGCAGGAAACGCAGGATTTCTCGGCGGTCAAGGACGCCTATTTCCCGGACCGCTATCCGTCGTGGACGGCGGTCGGCGTGTCGCAACTGGCGCTGCCGGGGCTGTGCGTCGAAGTGCGCGCGGTGGCGGTGGCCGGATCGGGAAGGGATTGAGACAGGCGCCAGTGCGCCATTCATTCCGGACGGGCGTTCTTGATGAATCGTACTCCTGATGGAATGACGGAAGGGCATCGAAACAGGCAGGCGGCCGTTCGTCATCGCGGACGGCCGTCATCAGGGAGCGATGCGATTGCCGGTCGACGATCGCGAGCGGAATGAATGCGTCGCACCCGGGACGGGCGAGCGAACGCGCAGTGGGAAGGAGCACCATGATGAACAAGCATCGATTCCGGGCCGTGTCCGCACTCGCGGCGGCCGCATGTCTCGCGATCGGCACGGCCGTCGCGGCGGACGACCTGACGCCGGCCGGCGCCGATCGCTCGGCGAGCAAGGACGGCACGGTGCCGGCATACGCCGGCAAGCAGTCGCCCGACGCCGGCTGGGAATGGGGCAAGGTGCGCGCCGATTTCTGGAAGCATCGCAACGAGAAACCGCTGTACTCGATCGATGCGGCGAACGTCGACAAGTACGCGGACAAGCTGTCGCCCGGGCAGGTCGCGCTGATCAGGCAGAAGAAGGGCTACCGGATGGACGTCTATCCGTCCCATCGCGAATGCCAGCTGCCGGATGCGGCGGAGCAGAACTCGAAGGCGAACCTGAGCGCCGCGAAGCTCGGGTCGGCCGGCGACACGCTCGCGTCGGCCATGTTGCCGGGCGTGCCGTTCCCGCAGCCGAAGAGCGGCGTCGAGGCGATCCTCAACTACGAGATGCGCTATCGCGGCGAAGGCATCGACTGGGCGCAGATGGCGACGACCGTGTCGCCGCGTCCGGGCAGCAGCGAATGGATCGACGCGGTCGGCCCGCAGACGTTCTACTTCCCGTCCGGCAAGCTCGGCAAGCATTCGCCGCAGGACGTCGACCAGCTCAGCGCGGCCGTGTACTTCCAGATGAACTCGCCGGCGGCGCTGGCCGGGCAGGCGTTCGTGCAGCGTCAGTACTTCGACAAGCCGTCGGAGACGTACTACTACTTCCCCGGCCAGCGCCGCGTGCGGCGCATGCCGGCCTATACGCACGATGCGCCGCTGATCGGCTTCGAGAACCAGTACCTGATCGACGAAGCGAACATGATCAACGGCTCGCTCGACCGCTTCAACTGGAAGCTGGTCGGCAAGAAGGAAATGATCGTCCCGTACAACGCGTTCGGCATGTACAAGTTCAAGAGCAAGCTGCACGACGTCGCGACGCCGGACGGCGTCGCGGCGGCGAGCCGGCGCTACGAGACGCACCGCGTGTGGATCGTCGAGGCGACGCTGAAGCCGAGCGCACGGCACGTCGCATCGAAGAAGGTGTTCTATCTCGACGAAGACAGCTGGCTCGCGCTGGTCGGCGAGGACTACGACGCACAGGGCAAGCTGTGGAAGGTGCGCGAAAGCTACCCGATCCCGGTGTGGGAGCTTGGCGGCACGTGCGACAACGAACCGCTCGCGCAGTACGACATGAACAACGGCCGCTACGTGCTCGATGCGACGTCGATCGGGCAGGGCAAGGACGTTCGCTGGCTCGAACAGGCCGACGATCCGCGCTTCAAGCAGGATTTCTACACGGCGGAATCGCTGCGCTCGGTCAGCGAACGTTGACCGTCATCGGCTGAAGCACAAGGGACCGGCGCGCGCAACGACCGCGCGCCGGCATCGCAAAGGGGTGGGAGGCGGATCATGGAATCGGCAAGGTTGATCAGGAATACTACGGTATCGGTCGTGCTCGCGGGTGCCGCGGCATCGAACGCATACGCTTACGACTTCACGACGGGCATCAACGACCTGCAGGGCTCGTGGGTGACCAACCTGACGGCCGGCGCCGGGATCCGGACCAAGAGCCCGAGCTGCTCGCTCACTGGCGACCCGAACGCCTACGGCTGCGGTGCCGCCGCGAACACGAATCAATGGGGTTACGCGGACAGCGGCGACCTGAACTACCGCAAGGGCCAGCCGTTCAGCACCTACATCAGCGCGACCAGCGAGCTGCTGCTGAAGATGCCGAGCGAAGGGTTGAAGTTCATGGTGCGCGGCACCGGCATGTACGACTTCCTCGCCGGAAACACGGCGAGAACGCCGCTGTCGAGCACGGCCTCCGCGCAGGTGGTCTACAACGCGCAACTGCTCGACCTGTGGGCCCAGAAGGACTTCACGATCGGCGGGCGCAACGCGCACGTGCGGCTCGGCAACCAGGTGATCAACTGGGGCGAGAGCATGTTCGCGCAGAGCGGGATCAACGCGACCAACTCGCTCGACGTGCAGAAACTGCTGATCCCCGGCTCGCAGCTGAAGCAGGCGCTGTTGCCCGCGCCGATGGTGAGCTTTGCCGCCGACCTGTCGCACGGGTTCAGCACCGAGGGCTATTACCAGTTCCAGTGGAACGGCAACCGCTATCCGCCGGTCGGCTCGTACTGGTCGGTGACGAACGGATTCGGCCGCGGCGCCGAACCGTTCACGCTGAACACGAACAACCTGAACGTGGCCGGCCCGAGCGCGGGCACGATCGCGAACGCGATCGGCGGCGGGGCGGCCGCGGGCAACCAGGACACGCTCGACGCGATCAGGAACGGGCTCGTGAACGGCGCGTACGCCGGGCCGCCGTTCAACAGCATCGGCCTGCCGTCGGTCACGAACCTGCCCGCAAAGTACCGGCCGCAGTTCGGCGTGAAGTTCAACTACTCGCCGCGCTCGTTCGATGCGAACTTCGCGTTCTACTACCTGAACTACACGGACAAGTCACCGGTGCTTGCGTCGCTCGCGAACGGCACCGAACAATGGTCGTATCTCGGCCGGCGCCAGCTGTTCGGCGTCAGCGCGAACTTCGGGGTCGGTCCGTGGGCGATCGGCACCGAACTGTCGTACCGGCCGCGCGATGCGGTCGCGCTGTCGAGCTGCTACGGCGCGGGCGGCCCGCTCGACCTGAACACCAACGGCGTGGCCGGCATCAATTGTTCGCAATGGGTCGACAAGAAGAAATTCCAGTACGACCTGAACGGGCTGCTCGCGCTCACGCGCAGCGAGTATCCGTTCCTCAAGTGGCTCGGCGCCGATTCGGCCGCGCTCACGTGGGAACTCACGTGGATCTACTACCCGGGCCTGAGCCCGAGCGGCGTCACGCGCACCGTCGACGGACAGACCGTCACGCAGGTGCCGCAGGCCGGCTATTTGCCGTGGCTGAACAACGGGTCGGCGCTCGGCTATCCGATCGGGATGGGGCAGGGCACCGCGAGCTCCGTCGGCGCGACGATCGACTTCAACTGGACCTATGACGGCACGCTGATTCCGGGCTGGCAGGTCACGCCGGGCGTGACGTTCTCGGACGGCCTGTACGGCTACACGCCGACCTTCACCGCGAATTACATGCAGGGCGCGAAGTCGGTGAACGTCTACGTGCTGTTCAACCAGAACCCGCCGAACTGGCAGGCCGGCATCAATTTCACCGCGTTCTTCGGCGGCCACAACACGGTGGGCCAGCCGTATGCGGATCGCAATTTCGTCGGCTTGTTCGTCACGCGGAATTTCTGACGCCGATGCGCTTACGGGCGCGCGCGCGGCGCGTCGCCGCCAATCATCAAGGGGTAATGTCGTGCTCAATCGTCTGGTCAGCCGCCTCGAAAGGCTCTTCTTCGGTCATCGCGCGATCGTGCTCGCGGCGATCGCGTTGTTCACCGTCGCGATGGCCGTATTCGCCGTGCAGTTGCGGATGGACGCCGGGTTCGAGAAGCAGATGCCGATCGGGCACGAGTACATCCGCACGTTCCAGCAATACCGCAACGACCTGCTTGGCGCGAACCGGATCACCGTCGTCGTGCGTGCGAAGCATGGCTCGATCTGGTCGAAGGAAGGGCTGACGCGGCTGTACGACGTCACGCAAGCCGTCACGTACCTGCCGAACGTCGACCGCATCGGCGTGCGCTCGCTGTGGACGCCGAACGCGTTCGTCAACGAAGTGACCGACGAGGGCTTTCGCGCGGAGCCGATCATCTCCGGCACGATCACGCCCGATCAGTTGACGCCGGAGCGCGTGCAGGGCATTCGCCGCGCGACGACGCTCGGCGGCTACGTCGGCACGCTCGTGTCGCACAACGAAGACAGCGCGATGATCACGGCCGAGCTGAACGAGCGCGACAGCGCCGGCAAGGTGCTCGACTACGTGGCGTTCAATCACCTGCTCGAAGAGAAGATCCGCAAGCCGTTCGAGGATGCCGGCTACGAGATCCAGATCATCGGTTTCGCGAAACAGATCGGCGACATCGCCGACGGCGCGACGGCCGTGCTCGGCTTCTGCGCGGTCGCGCTGCTGCTGACCACGCTCGCGGTGTACTGGTACTGCCATTCGGTGCGCTTCACGGTGCTCTTGGTCGCATGCTCGCTCACGTCGCTCGTATGGCAGTTCGGCACGTTGAAGCTGCTCGGCTTCGGCCTCGATCCGCTCGCGGTGCTGGTGCCGTTCCTCGTGTTCGCGATCGGCGTGTCGCATGGCGTGCAGCAGGTGAACTTCATCGTCCGCGAGATCGCGCACGGGCAGAGTTCGTTCGATGCGGCGCGCCACAGCTTCAGCGGCCTCTTGATTCCCGGCGTGCTCGCGCTGATCACCGCGTTCGTGTCGTTCATCACGCTGTTGCTGATTCCGATTCCGATGGTGCGCGAGCTGGCGATTACCGCGTCGCTCGGCGTCGCATACAAGATCGTCACGAACCTGATCCTGCTGCCGGTCGCCGCATCGTGCTTCAACTTCACGAAGACCTATGCGGACAACGCGCTGAAGCGCGCGCAGCAGCGTGCGAAGCCGCTGCGTCTGCTCGCACGCGTGGCGGAGCCGAAGTACGCGGGCATCACCGTCGCGCTGACGGTCGCGATCTTCGCGCTCGCCGCATGGCAAAGCCGCGATCGCGTGATCGGCACGCTGCAGCCGGGCGCGCCGGAGCTGCGCGCCGACGCGCGCTTCAACCGCGATGCGACGTCGATCGCCGGCAACTACGACATGGGCCTCGACTGGCTGACGGTGGCGATCGAATCGAACGGCAAGGCCTGCGACAACCCGGCAGTCGGGCTGTACGAGGACGACTTCTCGGCCGCGATGAAGACCGAGCCGGGCGTCGTGTCGGTGCAGTCGTACTCGGCGATGTTGCGTACCTATAACCGGGGCTACAACGAGGATTACCCGAAGATGAACGTCGTGCCGATCGATGCCGAGAACTACGGCGCGGTGTCGGTCGACGTGTCGCGCGTGAAGGGCTTCATGAGCCGCGACTGCGGGATGACGGCCGTGCACCTGTTCCTGACCGACCACAAGGCGACGACGATCAACCGCATCCTCGACGACGTGAAGCAATACCGTGCGTCGCATCCGTTCCCGGGCATCACGGTGCGGCTGGCCGCAGGTAACGCAGGCGTGCTCGCCGCGACGAACGACGAGGTCGAGAAGAGCGAGCTGCCGATGATGCTCTACGTGTATGCGGCGATCCTGGTGCTCGTGTTCCTCGCCTATCGCGACTGGCGCGCGATGCTCGCATGCTGCGTGCCGCTGTCGGTCGCAACGTTCATCGGCTACTGGTTCATGAAGGAGCTGCAGATCGGGCTGACCGTCGCGACGTTGCCGGTGATGGTGCTGGCCGTGGGCATCGGCGTCGATTACGCGTTCTACATCTACAACCGGCTGCAGGTACATCTCGCGGGCGGCCAGGACATCGTGAAGGCCGTGCAGCACGCGATGCTCGAAGTGGGCGTGGCCACGATCTTCACCGCGATCACGCTGGCGATCGGCGTCGCGACGTGGAGCTTCTCGGCGCTCAAGTTTCAGGCCGACATGGGCAAGCTGCTCGCGTTCATGTTCATCGTGAACCTGGTGATGGCGATGACCGCGCTGCCGGCTCTCGCATCGCTGCTCGAACGCTGGTTCCCGCGCCGCAAGCCGGCCCGTGCCCCGGGCCTGTTCAGCCACTGACGCTGAAGAACATTCCGACGGAGATTCGCTGATGGTCAAGACCCTCGCCGTTTGCTGCGCGCTTTGCCTCGCGGCGGCAGCCTTCGCTCGCTTTCATGAAGCGGTCGCGGACCGACCCGCGCCGGCTCATGCGTTCGCGGCCGACGCAGGACGTGTCGGTGCGCGCAACGCCACGATCGACGGACGAGGCGTGGATCCATCGTCGAACGACGGCAACGTCGGGCGGCCGGCGCCGGCCGAGCCGGGTGCCGACAAGCCATCCCTCGTTGCGCTCGACGCAGCGACTGCCGGCTGGGCGCGCCTGTTCAATCACTGATGCATGAGCACACCACTTCAGAGACTTGCCATGATCAAGACGCTAATTGCCTGTACCGCGCTCTGCGCCGCCGCGATGGCCTTCGCGCAACCGCAGGACGGAACGGTTGCGACCTGGGCGGCGAAGCCCGCGCATGCGTGGGCCGCGCCGACGCACCGGATGCTGATGGATGCGGCGCGCGCCGGAGCGCGGATCGTCGCGGTCGGCGAGCACGGCATCGTGCTGCTGTCCGACGACGATGGCAACACGTGGCGGCAGGCGCATCGCGTGCCGGTATCGGCGACGCTGTCGGCCGTGTCGTTCGCGGATGCGAAGCACGGCTGGGCCGTCGGCCAGTGGGGCGCGATTCTCGCGACCGACGACGGCGGCGACACGTGGGTCACGCAGCGGCTCGATACATCGGTCGACCAGCCGCTGTTCTCCGTGCTGTTCACGAGCGCTCAGGATGGCATCGCCGTCGGACTGTGGTCGCTGATGCTGCAGACGCACGACGGCGGCAAGACGTGGGCGCGCACGACGCTGCCGAAGCCGCCGGGCGGCGGCAAGGCCGACCGCAATCTCTATCACGTGTTCGCCGACGCCGCGCAGGCGCGCTACGTCGTGTCCGAACAGGGGATGGTGCTGAAGTCGGCCGACGGTGGCGCGAACTGGACCTATCTGCCGACCGGCGGCAAGGGCACGTTGTGGTCGGGTGTCGCGATGCCCGACGGACGGCTCGTGGTCGGCGGGCTGCTCGGCAGCCTGTTCGAGAGCCACGACGGCGGCACGACGTGGACCGCGCTGAATACCGGCGCGCGCAGTTCGATCACCGATCTCGTCGCGAGCGGCGGCGGGCTGGTCGGCGTCGGGCTCGACGGGCTGACGTTCACGCAGCGCGTCGCGGGCGGCCCGTTCGACATCGCGCAGCGCGCGGACCGCGCGACGCTTACTGCCGCGCTGATCGACGCACGCGGCAAGCCGATCCTGTTTTCGCAGGACGGCGTGCTGGCCGCGCGATGAATTGATTCCCAGATGGAGAAGCAACGAAGGATGGAGTTCAACATGAATCGCAAGCACAAGCCGGACGCGCAGACCCGGCGGCGGATTCTGCGCGTCGCGGCGGCCGGCGCCGCGTCACTCGCGGCCGGGGAAGTGTCGCTCGCCGGCGCGGCGACGCCCGCGGCGAGCGCGAGCGGCGTTCTCGACGTCGTGATCATCGGCGCCGGCCTCGCGGGCCTCACCGCCGCGCGCGACCTCGAGCGCGCCGGATGCGACGCGTTCGTCGTCGTCGAAGCGCGCGACCGCGTCGGCGGGCGGACCTACAACCACGACCTCGGGCACGGCGTCGTGTCGGAGGCCGGCGGCCAGTGGATCGGGCCCGGCCAGACGGCGATCGCCGATCTCGCACGCGAACTCGGCGTCGACACGTTTCCGACCTACTACGCGGGCAAGACGGTCGTGCTCGCCGGCGACGCGCGCGTCGCGCAGGATTTCCACGGCGGCTCGGGCGGCGACGAGGCGATCGGCGCGAAGCTCGGCGCGCTCGCGCGCGGCGTGCCGTCGCGTGAACCGTGGACCGCGCAGCACGCGGCCGAACTCGACAAGCTTACCTACGGCGACTGGCTGCTGCGGCAGGGCGTGACTTACGAAGACGGCTACTTCCTCGGCCTCGCGGCGAAGCTGTCGCTCGGCGGCGCTCCGGCGCAGCTCGGGCTGCTGCACTACCTGTCGATGATCAACAGCGCCGACTGCGACTACGCGAAGCTTGAGTCGACCAAGGGCGGTGCACAGGAAACGCGCTTCGTCGGCGGCTCGCAGGTACTGAGTCTGCGGATGGCGAGCGAACTCGGCACGAAGGTGCGACTGTCCTGCCCGGTGCGCAGGATTTCGGGCTGGGACCGCGACGTCGTCGACGTGCAGACCGATCGTGGCGTGTTCCGCGCGCGGCGCGTGATCGTCGCGCTGAATCCGGCGCTCTGCGAGCAGATCGTGTTCGATCCGCCGCTGCCCGCGGGCCGCGCGCAACTGCAGCGCAACTGGCCCGCGAACGCGCCGATGCGCAAGACGGTGCACGTGTACGACCGCCCGTTCTGGCGCGACGACGGCTACAACGGGCAGATCTTCGAGGTCGGCGGCCCGGTCTTCATGGCGTACGACAACTCGCCGCCGGACGGCTCGGTCGGCGTGCTCGCCGCGTTCGTCGCGCCGGGTGCGCTGCCGGCGGAGCCGAAGGCCGCCGAGCGGGCGCTGTCGGCCGTATTCGCGCGCGCGCTCGGCGACAAGGCGCTGCATCCGACCCAGTTCCACGACTACGACTGGGGCCGCATCGATCCCTGGACGCTGCAGTGCATCCATCCGCTGCCGCCCGGCTTCTGGACGAAGTGGGGCAAGTACCTGCGCCCGGAGGCCGGCCGGCTGATCTGGTCGGGAACCGAAACGGCCGACCTGTGGCCCGGCGCGATGGACGGCGCCGTGCGCTCCGGGCACCGCGCGGCGCTGCAGGCGCTCGGCAAGCTGGCCGGCCGCGGCAAGGAGGCGTGAATGAAGCGAACCTGGATGATCGGCACCGTGCTGGTGATCGCGGGCGTTGCCACAGCCGGCACGCTGTACGGGCCCGACCTGCTCGACGGCATGCGTTACGAGAAGGCGATGGCCGCGATCGGCGGCGCGGACCACGCGAACGGCGGCGCGTGGCCGCAGCTGCAGGAGACCTGCGCGTTCTGCCACGGTACGCACGGACAGTCGCGCAACGCGTGGTATCCGTCGCTGGCGGGGCAGCCTGCGACCTACATCGCCGCGCAACTGCGTGCGTTCGCGAGCGACGCGCGTCGCAATGCGTACATGGGGCCGCTTGCGCGCGAGCTCGACGACGCGAAGATCGATGCGCTGGCGACCTATTTCGCGCGGCAAGCGCCGGAGCGCAACGAGGCGGTGCCGGCCGATGCGGCGCTCGCACAGCGCGGGATGGCACTGGTGACAGCGCGCGGCTGTCAGGCGTGCCACGGTGCGGCGTTGACGGGCAAGGACCACATGCCGCGCCTCGCGGGCCAGGGGCAGCTCTATCTGGAGGCGCAGCTTGCCGCATTCCGGTCGGGCCAGCGCCACGATCCGAGCGGCGCGATGAACGGTGTGGCCGCGACGCTGTCCGGCGACGACACGCGCGCCATCGCGCACTACCTTGCCGGTCTGCCGCCGGACGGCGCGGGCGGTGCGGTCGACCGGAATGCCGCGGGCGGTACGGCCCGATGATGCGGACGGCGCGCCGGGGCCGGGAATACCCTGTCTTTTTCTTCGCGGTTTACTTTGTCATAGTGACCTAAGATTGGTAATGTGTTCTATAAATAAGCACCCGAATGCGAAGCGGCAGTAACGGCCGTTCGGCCGAACCGGTTTTCAACAACTCACGTTTCAGGAGACAACCATGGCTAAGCACCCCGTCGTCGTATATGGCGCAAGCGGTTACACCGGCATGTTGATCATGGACTGGCTGATCGACCAGAACATCCCGTTCACCGCGGTCGCGCGCAACGCAGGCCGCGCGAAGGAAATGATGGCGCAGCGCGTCGTGCGCCTCGAATCCGCGCAATACGAAATCGTCGAGGCCGAGCACGACGTCGATGCGCTCGTGAACGCATTCCGCGGCGCAAAGGTCGTCTGCAACACGGTCGGGCCGTTCTCGAGCTTCGGGCTCGTCGGCGTCGAGGCCGCGCTGAAGGCCGGCTGCCACCATCTCGACACGACCGGCGAACAGTCGTATATCCGCGAGGTGCGCGACCGGTTCGGCGAGCTGTATCGCCAGGCCGGCCTGCTGGTGTCGTCGTCGAACGCGTACATGTACACGTTCGCCGAAATCGCGGCCGAGCTCGCGCTCGAAACGCCGGGCATCGACGCGCTGGAGACGGCCACGCTGACGCGCGGCCCGCGCGGCGCGGCCGGTGTGAGCATCGGCTCGACCGCGACCATCTTCGACGGCGCGCGCCACGAGTCCTGCTACCTGTGGGAGAAGGCGCTGGTGCCGCACGCGGCGGACGCGTCGTTCACCGTCGCGACGCCCGAACTCATGCAGCCGGTGTTCTGCCTGCCGTGGGGCGGCACGTCGCTGCCGGTCTACTTCGAACGCGATCCGCGCGTGCGCAGCTGCATTTCGTGCGTGGGCTTCTACGACAACAACGTGATGAAGCTGGTGCACCAGTTCGGGCAGAAGTGGGAAGCCGAGTACAAGCACCTGCCGCGCGAGCAGCAGGACGAAGTGCTGAAGCAGGTCGTCGCGTCGACCACGCCGACGATGCCGCCGCGCGAGCGCACGACGATCCAGCGCAGCGTCGACTTCGCGATCGGCCGCGGCCAGCTCGCGGCGGTGCGCGCGACCGTGCACGGGGTGACGCCGTACATCTCGACGGGCGCGATTCACGCGGCCGGCGTGCTCAAGCTGCTTGACGGCGATACCGCGCGCACGGGCTTCGCGTCGGGCTCGAAGGCATTCGGCCATCGCTACCTGCTCGGCTTCCTCGAACAGCGCGGGCTCGCGCGCGCGACGGTCACGCAACTGTGATGGCCGCCGCCGCACCGGCACAGACCCAACGGAACCAGTGACATGGCCATTATCGATTTCTACGACCGCGGGTGGCGCATCAATCCCGACGGCATCGCGTACATCCAGGACGAGCGCAGCTACACGTTCCGGGAAATCGGCGAGCTGTCGTGCCGCATCGCGAACGGGCTGCTCGCCGCCGGCTTCGCGAAGGAAGCGAAGGCGGCGGTGTGGGCGGACAACGACGTGACCGGCTGGAGCTGTGCGCTCGGCATGTGGCGCGCGGGGCTCGCGTACATCCCGGTCAACGGCCGCAACGCGCCGGCCGAGAACCAGTACGTGCTCGACGCGTTCGACTGCGAGGTGCTGTTCTTCCACCATGCGTTCGCTGATGCGATCGACGCGCTGCGGCCGAGGCTGCCGAAGGTGCGGCTGTGGGTGTGCATCGACGCCGACCTGCCGTGGGCGCCGTCGCTCGCGACGTGGACCGAAGGGCAGCCGGCCACGCCGCCGGTCGTCGACTACGCGATGGACGACGTCGTCACGCTGTCGGCCACCGGAGGCACGACCGGCTTGCCGAAGGGCGTGATGAACACGCACCGCTCGTTCCAGACGTATTTCGCGAACTTCATGATCGCGATGTCGTACGGCGACGAGCGGCCGGTGAATCTCGCCGCGGCGCCGATGACACACACCGCCGGGATGCTGTCGCTGCCGTGCACCGCGCGCGGCGGCACCGTCGTCGTGCTGCCGAAGCCCGATCCGGCGCTGCTGCTCGGCGCGATCGTCAAGCACCGCGTGACCGAGTTCTTCCTGCCGCCGACCGTGATCTACCGGCTGCTCGACATCCCCGGCATCGACAAGGTCGACTTCTCGTCGCTGCGCTACTTCCTGTACGGGGCCGCGCCGATGTCGGTCGAGAAGCTCAAGCGCGCGATCGAGGTATTCGGGCCGGTGATGACGGGCGGCTACGGCCAGACCGAAGCGCCCGCGTCGATCTCGTACCTGACGCCGGCCGAACATTTCGTCGACGGCAAGCTGGCGCCGGACGAACGGCTGGCCTCGGTCGGCCGCCCGAATCCGCTCGTGCGCGTCGAGATCGTCGGCGAACGCGGCGACGTGCTGAAGCAGGGCGAGACCGGCGAGATCTGCGTGCGCGGCGACCTCGTGATGAAGGGTTACTACCGCGCGCCGGACAAGACGGCCGAGACGATCGTCGACGGCTGGCTGCACACCGGCGACATCGGCCATCTCGACCGGGAAGGCTATCTGCACATCACCGACCGCAAGAAGGACATGATCATCAGCGGCGGCTTCAACGTGTATCCGAGCGAAATCGAGCAGGTCATCTGGTCGCATCCGGCGGTGCAGGACTGCGCGGTGATCGGCGTGCCCGACGACAAGTGGGGCGAAGCCGTGAAGGCCGTGGTCGAACTCAATGCGGGCCAGCACGTGAGTGCCGACGAACTCATCGCGCTGTGCAAGGCGCAGCTCGGCTCGGTGAAGGCGCCGAAGAGCGTGGATTTTGTCGCCGCACTGCCGCGCAGCACGGCCGGCAAGGTGCTGAAGAAGGATCTGCGCGAACAGTACTGGCAGGGCCGGCAACGCAGGATCTGAACCCGATCGATATGGAATCCACCCGATGAGCAACATCTACATCGCCGGCATTGCGATGACCGTGTTCGGCAAACACCCGGACCGCAGCATCGACGATCTCGCACGCGAGGCGCTGCAGCGCGCGTTGCGCGACGCCGGCTGCCACGCCGACGCGATTCGCGCGGCGTTCTACTCCGGCATCACCAACGGCGCTTTACAGGGGCAGCTGTCGATTCCCGGTCAGGTCGTGTTCAGCAAGATCGGCCTCGACGGCATTCCGATGTTCAACGTCGAGAACGCGTGCGCGTCCGGCAGCACGGCCGTGCACCTCGCCGTGCGCGAGCTGCAGGCCGGCGCGTGCGACGTCGCGCTGGCGCTCGGCGCGGAAAAGATGAACGTCGCGGACAAGGCGAAATCGTTCGCGCTGTTCGAGGCCGGCTGGGACGTTGCGCGCGTCGACGAGAATTTCGCGACGCTCGCGCGCCTCGGCGAAGGGATCGAGCCGCCGCCCGGCTCCGAATCCGAGCGCCCGTACAGCCGCTTCATGAAGATCTATGCGGCGCTGTGCCGGCATCACATGCACACGTACGGCACGACGCAGCGGCAGATCGCGGCCGTGTCCGCGAAGAACCACGCGCATTCGGTGCACAACCCGTACTCGCAGTTCCGTCAGCCGTTCACGATCGACGAGGTGCTCGCGGCGCCGCCGATCACGTATCCGATCACGCTGCCGATGTGCGCACCGCTGTCGGACGGCGCGGCCGCGGCGATTCTCTGTACCGAGGAAGGGCTCGCGCGCATCGGTGCCGACCGCAGCCGCTGCATCCGGATCGCCGCGAGCGTGATCCGCAGCTTCACGCGCCGGCGGATCGACGAGCCGCACAAGCACATCGGCAGGCTTGCCGCGTTGCAGGCATACGAGCAGGCCGGCGTCGGTCCGGAGGACATGGACGTTGCCGAAGTGCACGACGCGTCGGCGATGGGCGAGATCATCCAGGCCGAGAACCTCGGCTTCGTGCCGTTCGGCGAAGGCGGTCCGGCGGCCGAGCGCGGCGAGTTCACGCTCGGCGGCCGGATTCCGATCAACACGTCGGGCGGGCTCGAATCGAAGGGCCACCCGCTCGGCGCGACGGGCATCGGCCAGCTTTACGAACTCGTCACGCAGCTGCGCGGCGAGGCCGGTGCGCGGCAAGTGGACGGCGCGCGCCATGCGATCCAGGAGAACGGCGGCGGCTTGCAGGGCATCGAGGAAGCGGCGCTGGCGATTCACATTCTCAGCAGGGACTGACGGAGGCGAACATGAGCGACGCATACGGCGCGATGGCGGCGGGACGGACGGGGCCGGCACGACCGCAGGCGGCTGCGCGATCGGTGGGCGGCGTTGGCGAGGCGGCGGCGATGCAGGGAGCCGGCATGGACGCGGCAGGTCCGCTCGCGCGCTGGGGCGAGGACATCCGCGCGGACGCCGCGCTGCAGAAGTATCGCCCGATCGGCGGCTGGATCGACGCGCCGGATCGCGCGCAGCCGGCACTCGAAGGCGACGTGCACGCGGACGCGGTCGTGGTCGGCGCCGGCTTCGCCGGGCTGTCGACCGCACTGGAGCTGGCCGCGCGCGGCGCGAGCGTCGTCGTGCTCGAACGCGAGTTCGCAGGCTTCGGCGCGAGCGGACGCAACGCCGGCTATCTCGCCGGCGGCCAGGGGCTCGAATACGAACTGTTCGTGAAGCGCGTCGGCCACGAGCAGGCCAGGCGGATCGTCGGCTTCTACGACGAAGGCGTCGCCTATGTCGAGCGCAAGCTCGCCGAATACGCGATCGATTGCGACTACCGCGCGTCAGGCATCATTCGCGCGGGCGTGCATCCGTCGCAGGAGAAGCGGCTGCGCGAAAGTATGGAAACCGGCATCGAGCTCGGCTCGCCCGCGCAGTTTCTCGACGGCGCGGCGATGCGCGCACGCGGGATTCCGCCGGCGTTCCTGTTCGGCGCATACGTGCCGGGCGGCGGCACGCTCGATCCCGGCAAGTACGTCGCGGGGTTGCGGCGCGCGGCGCTGGCGGCCGGCGTGAGGCTCTACGAGAACACCGCGGTGACCGGCTTCGACGAAGGCCCGACCGTGCGCGTGCGTACCGCACGCGGCAGCGCGAGCGCGCCGGTGGCGGTGCTCGCGACCAATGCGTACACGCCGCAACTGGGTCTGCTCGGCGACAAGGTGATGCCGCTGCGTGTATCGGCGCTCGAAACCGAGCCGCTGTCCGATGCGCAGCTCGACGCGCTGGCCTGGCCGAACCGCGAAGGCATCGTGACGTCGCACCTGACGATGGAAAGCCATCGCCTCACCGCGCGCAACACGCTGCTGCTGACGACCAAGCGGCTGCACTACGTGTACGGCTCGCAGACGCCGAACGTGCGGGACGACGATGCGTATCGCGCACTCGCGAAGGCGCTGCACGCACGCTTCCCGCAACTGGGCAACGTGCCGGTGCGCGCATGCTGGAGCGGCTACATCTCGTTCGCCGGCGACGCATTGCCGGTGGTCGGCGCGGCGGGCGCGCACCGCAACGTGTTCTACACGGCCGGTTGTTCGGGGCACGGTGTCGGCACGCAGTCGCTGATCGGGCGCGTGCTCGCCGAGCGCATCCACGACGGACAATCGGCGTTGCTGGACGCACTGACGCACAGGACGCCCTCGGTGCCGCCCGAGCCGCTGCGATGGTGTGCGATGACCGCGATGCTCGGCGTCGCGAACCTGCTCGACGAACGCGTGAACCGCAAGGTGAAGCCGGTGTAGCGGTGCATGCGCTCGTCGCGGCGCGGGAACGCGGATCCGGCCGGACCGCCCGGCGACCGGGCGGCTCGATGGAAAATGAGGCTCGCATCGGGTATAGTCGTTTGCGCTCCGTAAGGGACGGAGCGTCCATTCGACGAAGCCGAAACGCCATCTTCACGACGAACACGATGACAGTGTCCAACGAGCAGCGCAGCACGAGAAAGCGGCGCACTTCGACTGCCGCCGCAGCAGCGGGCAACCCCGACGGTCTGCGGGCGCAAGGGCTGCGCACGCGCAACACGATCATTCGGGTCGCGCGCAAGCTGCTGCTCGAAGGCGGCCCGCTGGAATTCTCGCAGCGCGCGGTCGCCGCAGCCGCGGGCATCAGCGTCAGTAATCTGCAGTACTACTTCCCGACGCGGATCGCCGTGCTGCGGGCCGTCATCGAGCCGGTCATCGATACCTATCTCGAGGACATGAAGCGCGCGCTCAGCAGCGATGCGTCGCCGCGCGACGTGTTCGACGAGATCATCCAGCGCTCGATCTCCGATGCGAAGGATGCGAAGTACAACGCACTGTTCCGGCATTTCCTGTCGTTCGCGGCCACCGACTCCGAGTGCTTCAAGCTGTACGACGAGTGGTACGCGACGCTGACGCGAGACCTCGCGCAACTGCTGCGCGCGGTCAATCCCGCATTCAGCGCGGCCGACAGCAAGCATGCGGCGACGATGCTGATCGCGCTCGCGGACGGTCTCGCGATGCAGTACGGCACCGGGCGCCAGACGCAGGCGCTCGACGCGTATTTCACCGCGACGTCACGCGCGATTGCATACGGCACGCTGACGGCACCGGCCGGGAAATAGCTAATAGCGCCGCGCTGCGCATGGCAGACAGCGCATGAACGGACAGGGGAATACCCTGTCTTTTTTTTGCCTCCTCTGTTTGTCATGATGACCTATGTTTGGTAGGTGTTACTAGACGTGGGATGGCCGGGTGCATCTGCTGCCTGGTCGACATGACTGGAGTCCAGGAGGAGAACGGAAATGATTCGTCTGAACAAGTCCGCGGCGCTGCCGCTGGTCGGCTTGACCGGCTTCGAGACGCCGCTGAGCGAAGAGGAAGGCGCGATCCAGCACACGGTTCACCGCTTTGCGCGCGACGTGCTGCGGCCGATCGGGCGCGAGCTCGACCGGATGACGCCGGAGGAAGTGATCGCGCCCGGCTCGCCGTACTGGGCCGCGATCGTCGAGAGCGCGAAGCTCGGCCTCGATCCGCAATTGATCGCGCAGTTTCCGCCGGAAACCGCGGTGCGCATCGAGTCGCTGATCGGCGAGGAGCTCGGCTGGGGCGATTCGGGTCTCGCCGTGTCGATTGGCGCAGCGACGATGCCGTTGATGATGGCGCATTCGGTCGGCAATCCGGAGCTGGTCGAGATGTGCGCGGGCAAGGTCGGCTGCTGGATGAACACGCAGCCCGATCGCGGCTCCGACGCGGCGATCCTGTATCGACAGGAACTCGGCGCGAACGGCCGGCAGCCGGTCGGCAACGTGACCGCGAAGGTCGGTGCCGACGAGATCGTGATCAACGGCCAGAGCTCCGCATGGATCTCGAACGGGTCGGTCGCGCAGGTCGCGCTCGCGTACATGGCCGCCGACTACGGCGACGGGTTCTACGGCGAAGGCGAACGCAGCCAGTTCACCAACGGCATCGCGATGATCCTGCCGCTCGATCTGCCGGGTGTGTCGCGCGGCAAGCCGCTCGACAAGATCGGCCAGCGCTCGCTGCCGCAGGGCGAGATCTATTTCGACAACGTGAAGGTGCCGAAGCGTTTCGCGATCGCGCTGAAGGACGACTATCTCGGCAATCTCGCGTCGACGTGGTCGTATGCGGGCACGCACATGTGCCAGGTATTCGTTGGCGTCGCGCGCGCGGCGTTCGAACTCGCGCTCGCGTATTGCCACGAGCGCAAGCAGGGCGGCGCGCTGCTGATGGATCACCAGATGACGCACCTGCGCATCGGCGAGATGCTGCGCCGGCTGGAGATGGCACGCGCGATCGCGCGGCGCAGCCTCGCGTTCTCGCGCATGTCGCCGCAGAGCCATCCGTACGCGACCGCGCAGGCCAAGGTCAGCGTCACCGAGGAAGCGATGAAGATCACGCACGAGGCGTTTCAGCTGTTCGGCGGCAACGGCACCACGCGCGAGTTTCCGATCGAGAAGCTGTTCCGCGACGTGCGTTCGGCGCTGATCGAGGATGGCGAGAACTACGTGCTGGCGTCGCGCCTCGGCGTGCTGGCCGGCGAGCTGTATCAGAACGGGTGGACGCGCGAGTAAGCGGTGCCTGGCGGCGCGCCCCGCCCGGAGGTTCGGCGGCCTGGCGCAGTTTGCATGCAGCCGCCGGCCTGCCGTTCATCACCCACTTTTGTAAAGAAGCGACGACGACACGAAAAGGCGCATGCCGTGCAACCGGCATGCGCCTTTTCGCCTAAATGCGACCCAGCAGCACCAGTATCACGACGATGATGACGACCAGCCCGAGACCGCCCGACGGCCAGTAGCCCCAGCCGCGGCTGTGCGGCCACGCCGGAAATGCCCCAATGAGCAGCAGAATCAGAACGATGATGAGGATGGTACCGAGCATCGCTTCCCTCCTGAACGTGGTGACATGACGGTGGTTGCTGTCGCAATTAACGTGCCGCGACGCGAGGATGCCGAAAGGCGGTGCAAGCGCATTGTCTGAATGCGTGGAACACACGGAATTCATGCGATGAATACCGCTCGATTCAGAAAATAAATTTCAAAAATGCGGGCCCGGTCGCTATGCTGGACCTTCGGTTTCCCTCAAGCGGCGGGCAGGCAAATGGCGGAACTCTTTCTGGTACGGCACGGGCAGGCGTCGTTCGGCACGGACGACTACGACCGGCTGTCCGCGGCGGGCGAGCAGCAGGGCGTGTGGCTCGGCGAGTACTTTGCGCGGCAGGGCCTGACGTTCGACCGCGTGATCTGCGGCACGATGAACCGGCATGCGCAGACGGTCGCCGCGATCCTGCGCGGGATGAGCCGCGAAGGCGTGCAGGTCGATCGCCATCCCGGCCTGAACGAATACGACTTCCACGGGCTGTTCGCGGCGGCGGCCAGCGACTATCCGGAGATCGCGCGGCTCGCGGCCGGCTCGATGAAGGAGCACTTTCGCGCGCTGCGGCAGGTGCTGCACCTGTGGGCCGACGACAAGCTCGGCGATACCGCGCCCGAAACGTGGGCGAACTTCCAGCAGCGCGTGGCCGACGCGCGCGCCGCGATCCGCGCCGGCGGCAGCCAGCGCGTGCTTGCGGTGAGTTCCGGCGGCCCGATCGCGGTGACCGTGCAGCAGGTGCTCGCCGCACCGCCGTCGAGCGCGATCGCGCTGAACCTGCAGATCCGCAACAGCAGTCTTTCGCAGTTTTTCTTCAACGCCGACGCGTTCCACCTGGCGTCGTTCAACGGCATCCCGCATCTCGAGGACCCCGAACGACATGCGTGGCGCACCTACGGCTGACCCTACGAACGATCGCGACGATGACGAACCCTTCCCAGCCCCTCGACGTAGCCCGCCTCACGCGCTATCTGGAAGCGCACGTGCCGGGTTTCGAAGGCCCGCTCGACATGGAGAAGTTTGCCGGCGGCCAGTCGAACCCGACCTTCCTGCTGCACGCGAAAAGCGGCCGCTACGTGCTGCGCCGCCAGCCGCCCGGCGAACTGCTGAAGTCCGCGCATGCGGTCGATCGCGAATTCCGCGTGCTCACCGCGCTGTCGGGCACCGCGGTGCCGGTCGCGCATCCGTATCACCTGTGCGAAGACCGCGACGTGATCGGCAGCCTGTTCTACGTGATGAGCTTCGAGGACGGCCGGATCTTCTGGGATCCCGCGCTGCCGGAATTGCCGCAGGCCGATCGCGCGACCTGCTACGACGCGCTGATTCGCACGATGGCCGCGCTGCACGACGTGGACGTCGATGCAGTCGGCCTCGCCGACTACGGCCGCCCCGGCAACTACTTCGAGCGGCAGATCGGCGTGTGGACCAAGCAGTATCGCGCGGCGGAAACGGAGTGCCTCGACGCGATGGAGACGCTGATCGACTGGCTGCCGAACGCATGCCCGGAGGACACGGGCCGGCCGTCGCTCGTGCACGGCGATTTCCGGATCGACAACCTGATGTTCGCGCGCGACGACTATCGCGTGCAGGCCGTGCTCGACTGGGAGCTGTCGACGCTCGGCAATCCGCTCGCCGATCTCGCGTATTTCTGCATGTGCCTGCGGCTGCCGTCCGGCGGCCAGGTGCGCGGACTCGCGGGCCAGGATCGCGCGGCACTCGGCATTCCGGACGAAGCGGCGATCGTCGCGCGCTATTGCGAACTGCGCGGGATCGAGCCGATCCGCGACTGGCATTTCTATCTCGCGTTCAGCTTCTTCCGGCTCGCGGCGATCGCGCAGGGCGTGAAGGCGCGCGCGCTGCAGGGCAACGCATCGAGCGAGCAGGCGCTGCGCGTCGGCGCGATGGCCGGCCGGCTGGCCGAGATGGCCGTCGGCGTGATCGACGCGCATCGCTGAAATCGCTGGCGTCGCCGACATCGCGAAGCCGCGACACGACAACACATCAATGGAGGAGCACAGCAACATGGCAACGAATCTGTTCGACCTGACGGGCAAGATCGCGCTGGTGACGGGCGCGAGCCGCGGCATCGGCGAGGAAATCGCGAAGCTGCTCGCGCAGCAGGGCGCGCACGTGATCGTGTCGAGCCGCAAGCTCGACGACTGTCGGGCCGTGGCCGACGCGATCGTCGCGGCAGGCGGCCGCGCGGAAGCGCTCGCGTGCCACGTCGGGCGGCTGGAGGACATCGCCGCGACGTTCGAGACGATCCGCGGCAAGCACGGGCGGCTCGACATCCTCGTGAACAACGCGGCGGCGAATCCGTATTTCGGGCACATCCTCGATACCGATCTCGCCGCGTACGAGAAGACCGTCGACGTGAACATCCGCGGCTACTTCTTCATGTCGGTCGAAGCCGGCAAGCTGATGAAGGCGCAGGGCGGCGGCGCGATCGTCAACACCGCGTCGGTGAATGCGCTGCAGCCGGGCGACCGGCAGGGCATCTATTCGATCACGAAGGCTGCGGTCGTCAACATGACGAAGGCATTCGCGAAGGAATGCGGGCCGTTCGGCATCCGCGTGAACGCGCTGCTGCCGGGCCTCACGAAGACGAAGTTCGCGGGCGCGCTGTTCGCGGACAAGGACATCTACGAAAACTGGATGACGAAGATCCCGCTGCGTCGCCACGCGGAGCCGCGCGAGATGGCCGGCACCGTGCTGTATCTGGTGTCGGACGCGGCGAGCTACACGAACGGCGAATGCATCGTCGTCGACGGCGGCCTGACGATCTGAGCGCGCGATGAGACTCGACAGCTACGCGGGGCAGTCCGTGATGATCACCGGCGCCGCGAGCGGCTTCGGCGCGCTGCTCGCGGGCGAGCTGGCCGCGATGGGCGCGCGGCTCGCGCTCGGCGATGTCAACGACGCCGCGCTCGAACGTGTGGCCGCGCAGCTGCGCGCCGGCGGCGCGGACGTAATCGCGCAGCACTGCGACGTGCGTATCGAAGCCGACGTCGCGTCGCTGGTCCAGGCGGCGGTCGCGGGCTTCGAACGGCTCGACGTCGGCATCAACAATGCAGGCATCGCCCCGCCGATGAAGGCACTGATCGATACCGACGAAGCCGATCTCGACCTGAGCTTCGCGGTGAACGCGAAAGGCGTGTTCTTCGGGATGAAGCACCAGATCCGCCAGATGCTCGCGCAGCGCGAAGGCGTGATCCTGAACGTCGCGTCGATGGCCGGGCTCGGCGGCGCGCCGAAGCTCGCCGCATATGCGGCATCGAAACATGCGGTGGTCGGGCTCACGAAGACGGCCGCGCTCGAATACGCGCGTCACGGCATTCGCGTGAACGCGGTGTGCCCGTTCTACAGCACGACGCCGATGGTCACCGACAGCGACATGAGCGGCCGCCAGGAGTTTCTCGCACAGGGTTCGCCGATGAAGCGGCTCGGGCGGCCCGACGAAGTCGTCGCGGCGATGCTGATGCTGTGCGCGAAGGAAAACACCTATCTGACCGGGCAGGCCGTCGCCGTCGACGGCGGCGTGTCGGCCTTCTGAACCGAACGAACGGCAACACCGAATCTCGAGGAGTCGATCATGGACTTTGGCTACACCCCGAAAGTGGAAGAACTGCGCGAACGCGTGCGTGCGTTCATGGATGCGCACATCGTGCCGCGCATCCGGCAGTGGAACGACGAAGTGCATGCGGGGCAGTATCCCGTGTCGTTCATGGAGGCGCTGAAAGAGCGCGCGAAGGCCGAAGGCCTGTGGAACCTGTTCCTGCCGCACCTGAAGGACGACGAGCCGGGCACGGGACTGACCAACCTCGAATACGCGCCGCTCGCCGAGATCATGGGGCGCGTGAGCTGGGCGTCGGAGGTGTTCAACTGCAACGCGCCGGACACCGGCAACATGGAGCTGCTGCACATGTTCGCGACGCCCGAGCAGCGCGAGCAGTGGCTGCTGCCGCTGTTGCGCGGCGAGATCCGCTCGGCGTTCGCGATGACGGAACCGGACGTCGCATCGTCGGACGCGACCAACATCACGACGCGCATCGAGCGCGACGGCGACGACTACGTGATCAACGGCCGCAAGTGGTTCATCACGAACGCCGCGCATCCGAACTGCAGGATCTTCATCGTGATGGGCAAGACCGACCCGCACGCCGAATCGCACCGGCAGCAGAGCATGATCCTCGTGCCGCGCGACACGCCGGGCGTGACGGTCGTGCGCAACATCACGGTGGTCAATCACTACGCGCCGGAAGGGCACTGCGAGATCACGTTCGACGACGTGCGCGTGCCGGCGCGCAACCTGCTCGGCGAAGAAGGCAGCGGTTTCGCGCTCGCGCAGGCGCGCCTCGGGCCGGGCCGCATCCACCACTGCATGCGTTCGATCGGCGCGGCCGAGCTCGCGCTGGAGCTGATGATCGACCGCGCGCAGTCGCGCGAGGCATTCGGCAAGCCGCTGAACCGGCACGGCACGATCGGCGAATGGATCGCGCGCTCGCGCATCGAGATCGACCAGGCGCGGCTGCTCGTGCTGAAGACCGCGTGGATGATCGACAAGGTCGGCGCGAAGGCCGCGCGCAAGGAGATCTCGATGATCAAGGCGCTCGTGCCGACGGTTTATACCGACGTGTGCGACCGCGCGATGCAGGTGTTCGGCGCGATGGGCCTGAGCCCGGACACGCCGCTCGCCGATCTGTGGACCTGGGGCCGCGCGCTGCGCTTCGCCGACGGCCCGGACGAGGTGCACCTGCAGGCGATCGCGCGGATGGAGATCAAGGACGCGGTGCGCGGCTCGACGGAGCCGTACCTGACGCGGCCGCCGCGCGGTTGAGCGGCGCGGCGCGCGGTAGAGCGACGTGAACGAACGGGACGCGCAAGCCGTATTAAGATGCCGGCAAGGAGATCCGGCGATGCGCCTTTCGAAGATTGATCTGAACCTGTTCGTCGTATTCGAGGCGATCTACAACAAGCGCAACCTGACGCGCGCGGCCGAGGTGCTGAACCTCACGCAGCCGGCCGTCAGCAATGCGCTGGCGCGGCTGCGCAAGACGCTGAACGATCCGCTGTTCGTCAGCACGCCGGCCGGGATGATGCCGACGCCGATGGCCGAGAACATCGTCGGCCGTGTGCGCGAGGCGCTGCAACTGCTCGATTCGAGCGCGCATGAAGGCGACGTGTTCGATCCGGCTTCGTCCGAGCGCGTGTTCCGGTTGAGCATGAGCGACCTGACCGAAGCGCTGCTGCTGCCCGCGCTCGGCGAACTGCTGCAGACGCATGCGCCCGGCATGCACGTGCGCAGCTACACGATGGACCGCCGCGAAGTGGCGACCGCGCTCGCGAACGGCTCCGTCGACATCGCGATCGACGCGCCGCTGATCGGCGACCCGCACCTGCACCAGGCGCTGCTCGTGCGCGACCGCTATGCGTGCATGATCCGCGACGACCATCCGTTCAAGGGCGACACGCTGACCATGGACGACTACCTGTCGATGGGGCACATCCACGTGTCGAGCCGCCGCAAGGGCAGCGGGCACGTCGATGCGGAACTGACGCGGCTCGGGCTGCGCCGCAACATCCAGATGCGCGTGCAGCACTACATGGTCGCGCCGCTGATCGCGATGCGCGGCGATCTCGCGTTGACGGCGCCGCTCAGGCTGCTGCAGCGCTATCCGGCGCGGATTCTCGAACTGCCGTTCGAGATGCCGACGCTCGAATATTACTGCTACTGGCATCGCAGCGCCGATCAGGATCAGGGCAGTCAGTGGCTGCGCGAGCAGTTGATGATGCTGATGGGCGGGATGGGCGAGCCGCGATGATGCAAGCGGGGCCGCTCAATACGCATCGTCGTCGAAGCGCGACGATGCGGGGCGGCGCTTCATGTCCTTCAGCCAGTCCCGGACGTTGTCCGGATCGCCGAACTCGCGCAGCGCAACCGCCAGGTCCTGGTTGCTGTGCTGCATGCCGGCGATGTCGCGCGCGAGCATGCGCAGCACGGTATCGGGCGCGACCTTGGTCGACGACGCGATGCCGTAGGTGCGCCGGAAATCGTTCTCGACGTGCTGGATCTCCTGATCCAGTTCGCGCAGCTGTTCCTCGAGGATGCCGTTGTAACGCGTGAGCCGCGCTTCGCCGAGGCCGTCGATCGCACGCCGGTCGATCTGTTCGATCTCCAGCTGCAACTCCAGCAACTGCAGAAGGTTGCCCTTCTCATACGCGCGGTTGACCCGCTGCATCAGCGCGGTCTTGCGTTGCTGTTCCTGCGGATCGGTTTCGCGATCGGGATGCAGCGCGCTCGCCAGCTTGCGATAGATCTCGCGGATCGATTTGTTCGATTCGGCCTGTTCGGCTTCGATCCGCGCCTGCGCGGCCGATTGCTTCGGCGCTTTCTTGCGCTTCGCGCGCTGCGCCTCGCGGGCCGCGTGAGCGGCCATGTCGCGTTCGAACTGGGCGTCGAGCTCGGCTTGCATCCGCTCGGCGAGTTCGTCGGGGGACAGTGCATCGAGATCTTCCGGCGGTTCAGGTTCGGGTGTCCGTCCGGCCTTCGCCGGTTCGGGTTCGGGCGTCGCACTGCCGACGTCCCCCGAGGCAACATGCCGGTTGTAAATGACCTTCAACGTCGCGTCGTCGCTGACCTGCAGCAGATCGCGCGCCATGTCGGCGATCAGGTCGGACAGCGTGCGTTGCTCGGCCTTGCTCCAGCCCTTCTGCAGGAACGCGTCGTCGAGCAAATGGATCAGCTTGATGCGCAGCGACGTCGATTCCCGTTCGAGCGGCAACAGCCCGTCGACGAACTTCTTCTGGAACGCCGGCATCACGGCTTCCCACGCGCCGAGCCGCTCGCGCCGCTTTTCGATGTGCTTGACGAGCGTATTGAACGTTTTCTGGGCTTTGGACAGGCTGGCTGTCTCGTGATCGGGCGCGATGGCGACCGCGGCACCGCGACGTGCGGTCATGGTGAATATCCTCCGGCCGCGACAGGGGGGCGCGGCAGGCCGGTATTTTAGCCGGACGGGCGCATGCGTTCCGGCCTGCGGCGCGCCGACGCCGATGCCGAAGCGTTACAGCACCGCCATCGATTCCGTCATGTTCTGCCGCATGTAATCGAGGAAGCGCTTCTGGAACAGCATCGTGTGCTCGTGCGCGGCGCGTTCGGCCGCGTCCGCATCGCGCCGCACGATCGCGTCGATCAGTTCATCGTGGTCGCGGCCGAGTTTCGCGGCGGTCGGCGAACTCACG
>NZ_JAULUC010000028.1:0-87216 GCF_052851275.1 Burkholderia sp. SR8 | reverse complement strand
CGCTCGTCAACAACTTTCTGAACTGCTTCGTTGCGACGGCGAGGGGTTCAGCTTCGTGTGCCCAGAGGCCGCTACAGCAACCCCAACCGCACCGCTTCCCTTCTTCCTTCGCGCCGCGTTTCCGGTAGCGCGAAAGAGGCGTGATTCTAAGCACCCACCCCACTCCGCGCAACCCCTTCGTGAAAATATTTTGAAAAAGCCCCCGTGCGCTACCGCGCACGGGGGCTTGGGCTCATTGATCCGAGGCAGTCACCGTGGCAAGCGATCTCCGTCGCCCGCCCCGCACACTGCTACCGCAGCCCAATCAGCGGTGCTTGAACACCGGCTTGCGCTTCTCGACGAATGCTGCCATCCCTTCCTTCTGGTCTTCAGTCGCGAACAGCGAATGGAACAATCGACGCTCGAAGTGGACGCCTTCCGCCAGCGTCGTCTCGTACGCACGGTTCACCGACTCCTTGACCATCATGACCGCTGGCAGCGAGAACTCGGCGATCGTCGTCGCTGCGGCAATCGCTTCATCGAGCAGCTTGTCGGCGGGCAGCACACGCGACACGAGCCCGGCCCGTTCCGCCTCGGCCGCGTCCATGAAACGCGCGGTCAGGCACATGTCCATCGCCTTCGCCTTCGACACCGCGCGCGGGAGGCGCTGCGTGCCGCCCGCGCCCGGCATCACGCCCAGCTTGATCTCGGGCTGGCCGAACTTGGCCGTGTCGGCCGCGAAGACGATGTCGCACATCATCGCAAGCTCGCAGCCGCCGCCGAGCGCGAAGCCCGCCACGGCCGCGATGATCGGCTTGCGGATCTCGCGGACGGTCTCCCAGTTGCGCGTGATGTAGTCGCCGCGGTAGACATCCATATAGGAATAGGTGGCCATCATGCCGATGTCGGCCCCAGCCGCGAACGCCTTCTCGCTCCCCGTCACGACGATTGCGCCGATCTCGTCGTCCGCGTCGAACGCCTTCAGCGCTGCGCCCAGCTCGTCCATCAACGCATCGTTCAGCGCGTTCAGCGCCTTCGGACGATTGAGCGTGACCAGCCCGACTCGCCCCCGGGTCTCCACCAAGATGTTCTCGTAAGACATCTATTTCTCCTCGATCAATGAAATGAGAAACGCCTCGCACACGCGAATAGTTTGATGCTACCATTCTCCGACCAACCGGTCGGTTAATTAATCGATCCGATCCCTCTCAATGTCCATCAGGCCGCCGTCATGACCCATGCACTGTTCACGAAGCACGAAGACACGCTGAATCACGCCCTCGCCGCCATCGAGAGCCGCGGGTACTGGAGCCCGTTCGCGGAAATGCCGAGTCCCAAAGTGTACGGGGAAAGCGCCAGCGCCGATGGCGAAGCTGCGTTCAACGCACACCTCGGCGGCACGTTCGCGCTCGACCAGCCGCCATCCGGTGGAACCGTCGGCGCGGAGCAGTCGCCGTACGGGATCAAGCTCGGTATCCGCTACCCGAAATCGACGCCCGACGAGCTAATCGCCGCCGCCGCGGCTGCCCAGCGGGCATGGCGAGAAGCCGGCCCGAGCGCCTGGATCGGCGTCAGCCTGGAAATCCTCGCGCGGCTGAACCGCGCGAGCTTCGAGATCGCGTACAGCGTGATGCACACCACGGGCCAGGCATTCATGATGGCGTTTCAGGCCGGCGGCCCGCACGCGCAGGATCGCGCGCTCGAAGCGGTCGCCTATGCGTGGAGCGAGCTGCGCCGCATCCCCGCCGACGCGCACTGGGAGAAGCCGCAAGGCAAGAACCCGCCGCTCGCGATGCACAAGCGCTATACGATCGTCCCGCGCGGCACCGGGCTCGTGCTCGGCTGCTGCACGTTCCCGACGTGGAACGGCTACCCCGGCCTGTTCGCCGACCTCGCGACCGGCAACACGGTGATCGTCAAACCGCACCCGGGCGCAATCCTGCCGCTCGCCATCACCGTCCGCATCGCCCGCGACGTGCTGCGCGAAGCCGGCTTCGATCCAAACGTCGTCACGCTGCTCGCGACCGAGCCGAACGATGGCGCGCTCGTGCAGGAACTCGCGGTGCGCCCGGAAATCAAGCTGATCGACTTCACGGGCAGCACGCAAAACGGCACGTGGCTCGAACGCCATGCCCACCAGGCCCAGGTGTACACGGAGAAGGCGGGCGTCAACCAGATCGTGATCGACTCGACCGACGACCTGAAAGCCGCGGCCAAGAACATCGCGTTCTCGCTGGCGCTGTACTCCGGCCAGATGTGCACGGCACCGCAGAACATCTACGTGCCGCGCGACGGCATCCGGACGGCCGATGGCCATGCGAGCTTCGACGAAGTCGCGCAGGCGATCGCCGTCGCCGTGCAAAAACTGACCGGCGACCCGGCGCGCTCGGTCGAACTGATCGGCGCGATCCAGAACGATGGCGTGACCGCGCGCATCGACGACGCCCGCAAGCTCGGCCGCGTGCTGGCCGACAGTCAGACCCTTCAGCACCCCCTGTTCGCCGACGCTCGCGTGCGCACGCCGCTCGTACTGCAACTCGACGTGGCCGACCGCGCGAAATTCACGCAGGAGTGGTTCGGCCCGATCTCGTTCGTGATCGCGACCGACTCGACCGCGCAGTCGCTCGCTCTCGCCGGCGACATTGCCGCCGAGCATGGCGCGCTGACGCTGTCCGTCTACAGCACCGACGACAAGATCGTCGACGCCGCGCACGATGCGGCGGTGCGCGGCGGCGTCGCACTGTCGATCAACCTGACGGGCGGGGTGTTCGTCAACCAGTCGGCCGCGTTCTCCGACTTCCACGGCACCGGCGCGAATCCGGCCGCGAATGCTGCGCTGGCCGATCCGGCGTTCGTCGCCAACCGGTTCCGCGTGGTGCAAAGCCGCGTCCATGTTGCACCGAAGGCGGTGCCCGCGGAAGCCGGCCAGACGGCATAACCCGAATGGCCGACGTGCAAACGCCGCCACGTTCTCTACCATGAACGAATCCGCCACCCGGCGGGTTCGTTGCACATCGACACACCCATGACCGACGCCTACATCTGCGACGCGATTCGCACCCCCATCGGCCGCTACGGCGGCGCCCTGAAAGACGTTCGAGCCGACGATCTCGGCGCGGTGCCGCTGAAGGCGCTGATCGAGCGCAACCGCGACGTCGACTGGTCGGCGGTCGACGACGTGATCTACGGCTGCGCGAACCAGGCCGGCGAGGACAACCGCAACGTCGCGCGCATGTCCGCGCTGCTCGCGGGCCTGCCGACCGACGTGCCGGGCACGACGCTGAACCGGCTTTGCGGTTCGGGGATGGACGCGGTCGGCACCGCCGCCCGCGCGATCAAGGCCGGCGAGGCGCGGTTGATGATCGCGGGCGGCGTCGAAAGCATGACGCGCGCGCCGTTCGTGATGGGCAAGGCCGCCAGCGCATTCGCGCGCCAGGCGGCGATTTTCGACACGACGATCGGCTGGCGTTTCGTCAATCCGCTGATGAAACAGCAATACGGTGTCGATTCGATGCCGGAGACGGCCGAGAACGTCGCGGTCGACTACAACATCAGCCGCGCCGACCAGGACCTGTTCGCGCTGCGCAGCCAGCAGAAGGCCGCGCGCGCGCAGCAGGACGGCACGCTCGCGGAGGAAATCGTCCCGGTCACGATTGCGCAGAAGAAAGGCGATGCGCTCGTCGTGTCGCGCGACGAGCATCCGCGCGAGACCTCGCTCGAAGCGCTTGCGAAGCTGAAGGGCGTCGTGCGCCCGGACGGCTCGGTGACGGCCGGCAACGCGTCGGGCGTGAACGACGGTGCATGCGCGCTGCTGCTCGCCAACGCGGCAGCCGCGGATCAGTATCGGTTGCGCCGCCGCGCCCGCGTCGTCGGGATGGCGACGGCCGGCGTCGCGCCGCGCGTGATGGGCATCGGCCCGGCACCGGCCACGCAGAAACTGTTGCGCCAGCTGGGGATGACGATCGACCAGTTCGACGTGATCGAGCTGAACGAAGCGTTCGCGTCGCAAGGCCTCGCGGTGCTGCGCATGCTCGGCGTCGCCGACGACGATCCTCGCGTGAACCCGAACGGCGGTGCGATTGCGTTGGGCCACCCGCTCGGCGCGTCGGGCGCCCGGCTCGTGACGACGGCGCTTCACCAGCTCGAGCGTACGGGCGGCCGCTTTGCGCTCTGTACGATGTGCATCGGCGTCGGCCAGGGCATCGCGATCGCAATCGAACGCGTGTAACCGTCGCGCCGCGCGCCTATAACGAAGTCATGAAGGAGACACTGCATGTCATATCAGGCGATCCAGCTGGAGTTCGATCAGGCGGCCCGCGTGGCCACGATCATCCTTAACCGCCCGGACAAGCTGAACAGCTTCACGCGGGCGATGCACCGCGAACTGCAGTCGGCGCTCGATGAAGTCGAATCGGGCGGCGCGCGTGCGCTGATCCTGACGGGTGCAGGGCGCGGCTTCTGCGCAGGGCAGGACCTGGCCGACCTCGACTTCACGCCGGGCGCATCCACGGATCTCGGCGCGCTGATCGAAGAATATTTCAATCCGCTGATCCGCCGCCTGCAACGCATGCCGATTCCGGTGATCGCCGCCGTCAACGGCACCGCGGCCGGCGCCGGCGCAAATCTGGCGGTTGCGTGCGACATCGTGTTCGCCGCGCGATCGAGCAGTTTCATTCAGGCCTTCGTGAAGATCGGGCTCGTGCCCGATTCGGGCGGCACCTGGTTCCTGCCGCAACGTGTCGGCATGGCGCGCGCGCTCGGGCTCGCGCTCACCGGCGACAAGCTCGGCGCCGAGCAGGCCGAGCAATGGGGCTTGATCTGGCGTGCGGTCGACGACGATGCGCTCGCCGCGTCGGCCCGTCAGGTCGCGAACCAGCTCGCGCAGCAACCGACGCTGGCGATCGCGGCGATCAAGCAGTCGATGCGCGACAGCGTCACGAACACGCTCGACCAGCAGCTCGACCTCGAGCGCGATCTGCAGCGCAAGCTCGGCCAGTCGTACGACTACGCGGAAGGCGTGAAGGCGTTCATCGAGAAGCGCGCGCCGCGCTTCGAGGGGCGTTGACATGACCGCGTCCATCGACACGCTCGATCCCGATGCGCTCGCCCGTGCGACGGCGCGGGCCATGTACGACGCGGATGCGTGCAGTCGCGCGTTCGGCATGGAAATCATCGAAGTGCGCGCAGGCTACGCACGCCTGCAGATGCGCATCCGGCCTGAATTCCTGAACGGACACCAGACCTGCCACGGCGGCATCATCTTCACGCTCGCCGACTCGACGTTCGCATTCGCGTGCAACTCGTACAACGCGAATACCGTCGCGGCGGGCTGCTCGATCGAATACCTGCGCCCCGTCCACGGCAACGACTTGCTCACAGCCGAGGCGATCGAGCAGACGCGCAGCGGACGGCACGGCATCTACGACATCCGGGTCACGAACCAGGCAGGTGAAACGGTCGCGATGTTCCGCGGCAAATCGGCCCAGATCAAGGGCACGGTCCTGCCGGAAGACCGCTGACGTCCATGGCTCGCCGATAACAAACACTGGAGACACGCATGACTACCCCGCTACCGCTCGAGCCGATCGAGACCGCGTCACGCGACGAGCTGACCGCGCTGCAGCTGGAGCGCCTGAAATGGTCGCTGCGGCACGCGTACGAGCACTCCCCCGTCTATCGCCGCAAATTCGACGAAGCGGGCTTGCATCCCGACGACCTGCATACGCTCGCCGATCTCTCGCGCTTCCCGTTCACGACCAAGAGCGACCTGCGCGACAGCTATCCGTTCGGGATGTTTGCCGTGCCGCAGGACCAGATCTCGCGCATTCATGCGTCGTCCGGCACGACCGGCAAGCCGACCGTCGTCGGCTACACGGCACGCGACATCGACACGTGGGCGAATCTCGTCGCGCGCTCGATCCGCGCGGCCGGCGCGCGTCGCGGCGACAAGGTTCACGTCAGCTACGGCTACGGACTCTTCACCGGCGGGCTCGGCGCACACTACGGCGCAGAGCGCGCAGGGCTGACGGTGATCCCGTTCGGCGGCGGCCAGACCGAGAAGCAGGTGCAGCTGATCCAGGATTTCCGGCCCGACATCATCATGGTGACGCCGAGCTACATGCTGTCGATCGCCGACGAGATCGAGCGCCAGGGCCTCGATCCCGCGCAGAGTTCGCTGCGCATCGGCATCTTCGGCGCAGAACCGTGGACCAACGACATGCGCGTGGCCATCGAGCAGCGGATGGGCATCGATGCGGTCGACATCTACGGGCTGTCCGAGGTGATGGGCCCGGGCGTCGCGTCGGAATGCGTCGAGACCAAGGACGGCCCGACCATCTGGGAAGACCACTTCTATCCCGAAATCATCGACCCGGAGACCGGCGCGGTGCTGCCGGACGGCGAACTCGGCGAGCTGGTGTTCACGTCGCTGACGAAGGAGGCATTGCCGATCATCCGCTACCGGACACGCGATCTCACGCGCCTCCTGCCCGGCACCGCACGCACGATGCGCCGGATGGAAAAGATCACCGGGCGCTCGGACGACATGATGATCGTGCGGGGCGTCAACGTCTTCCCGACGCAGATCGAGGAACAGCTGCTGAAGCAGCGTGCGCTCGCGCCGCACTACCAGATCGTGCTGACGAAGGAAGGCCCGCTCGACGTGCTGACGCTCAACGTCGAGCCGTGTCCCGAAACGGCGCCCGACACGGCGGCGATCGATGCGGCGCGGCAGGCGCTTGCGTACGACATCAAGTCGCTGATCGGCGTGACGGCCGTGATCAACGTGCTGCCCGTGAACGGGATCGAACGCTCGGTCGGCAAGGCGCGCCGCGTGATCGACAAGCGCAAGGGCTGATACCGGCCCGCGCCGCTGTCCGAGCGTCGCGCAGCAGCAAGCGCGCACAAAAAAACAGCCCGACCGGTCAACGGTCGGGCTGTTTCGCTTCAATGTTCCGGGCTGTACGCGGGCGCGGGCGCCGCGTCGCTTCACGAATTCGGGAACAGCAGCCACATCCGGCCGACTTGCTTCATCCGGCCGGCCAGATCGCCGGCGTCGTCGCCGAGCCCCCAGAAGTAGTCGGCCCGCACGCCGCCCTTGATCGCGGAACCCGTATCCTGCGCGAACACGAGCCGGTTCATCGGCGTATTCGTCAGCGGACGCGTGGTCTGCAGGAACACGGGTGTGCCGAGCGGGATCGACGAAGGATCGACCGCAATCGAACGCTCGGGCGTGAGCGGCACGCCGAGCGCGCCGATCGGGCCGTCCGCGCCGCCATGCGGCGCATCTTCCTTCGTCGGCATGTCGCGGAAGAACACGAAGCGCGGATTCGTGTCGAGCAACGCGTCGACGCGCGTCGGGTTCGCCTTGGCCCACGCCTTGATGCCCTGCATCGTCGCCTGCGCGGGCGTCAGCTCGCCGCGATCGAGCAGCCATTTGCCGATCGAGCGATACGGCTGGTTGTTGGTGCCGCCGAAGCCGACGCGCATCACCGAGCCGTCGTCGAGCAGCACGCGCCCCGAGCCCTGCACCTGCAGGAAGAACGCCTCGATCGGATCGTCGACCCACACGAGTTCGTTGCCGTTCAGGATGCCGGCGCGCTCGAGCTGCGCGCGCGCGGGCAGCGCGGCGCCGGCGCGATAGCCGGCCGGCCAGCGGTACAGCGCGTACTGGTAAGGGCCGCGCCGCACGCGCGAGCCGTGCAGCAGCGGCTCGTAATAGCCGGTCACGAGCCCGTCGAGCGTGCCGTCGGTGTTCGCCAGCTGAAACGGTGTGAAATACGTTTCGAAGAATGCGCGCGCGCTGCCGACGTCGAGTTCGTCGAGGCGGTCGGCGGCCGCGCACGCGCGCTGCCACGCCGGCTGGCGCGCGAGCCGCACGCAGTTCTGCCGCAGCGCAGCCGTCGCGCCGATCAGCGAATCGTCCTGCCAGCCCGGCACCTGCTGCCACGCGACCGGCGTCAGCCGCTTCGCGGCCACCTGCCCCGGCACGATCGCCGCGCCGGTCGGCGGTTTCAGCGCCGACGTCCGCGTCGGCGCGCCGCCGCACGCGGCGAGCAGTGCGGCCGCCGCTGCCGCGGCAGCCCAGCCGGCCACCCTGGGCCCAAACCACATACAATGTCCGTTCTTGATGGAAACCGCCATGTCAGATTTTCTCGACCAATATCCGATGCTCATCTTCGCGCTCGAGGCCTTCGTAGCGCTTGCCCTGCTGATCTTCATCGTCGTGTGGACGTCGTCGGGCAGGAAGAAGCACGCCCGCGGCAACGATCGCCGGCTGCGCTGAGCGCCGCACGCTCGACTCAATGCAGCGTGCGCGGCATGTGCAGCGCAAACTCGTCGACCGGCGCGTCGAACCGCTCGCCGTCCTCCGCCACGCAGAAGTACGCGCCGCGCATCGTGCCGACCGGCGTCGCGATCACGGCCCAGCTCGTGTATTCGAACTGTTCGCCCGGCTGCAGCAGCGGCTGGTGCCCGACGACGCCGAGCCCCTTCACTTCCTGCACGTGGTTCTCGCTGTCCGTGATGATCCAGTGACGCGCGATCAGCTGCGCCGCGACCTGCCCGGTATTGCGGATGGTCAGCGTGTACGCGAATGCGTATTGACGCCGATCGGGGTCGGATTGTTCCGGCAAGTAGCTGGTTTTCACCGAAACGGTGAACTGATACTGACTCATGGTGTTTCCGTTCTAGGTAACCGCCCGCGCCGACTCGAGCGGCCGGGCCGCGGGCGCGCCGCACTGGTTCGGCATTCTATGCGCAATCGGGTCGCTACCGCACGGCCCGTCGCCGCGCAGCGGGTCGCCGGGCGGTAGAATGGCGGTTTTGCGCCGCAGCGTCCCCGCTCCCCTGTCATGACTCAATTCCGCATCGCTCCCAGCATCCTGTCGGCCGACTTCGCACGGCTCGGCGAAGAAGTCCGCAACGTGGTCGCAGCCGGCGCCGACTGGATCCACTTCGACGTGATGGACAACCATTATGTGCCGAACCTGACGATCGGCCCGCTCGTCTGCGAGGCGATCCGCCCGCACGTGCAGGTGCCGATCGACGTGCATCTGATGGTGCGCCCGGTCGACCGGATCGTGCCCGATTTCGCGAAGGCCGGCGCGAACCTGATCAGTTTCCACCCGGAAGGCTCGGACCATATCGACCGGACGCTGTCGCTGATCCGCGATCACGGCTGCAAGGCCGGCCTGGTGTTCAACCCGGCCACGCCGCTGAACTATCTCGACCACGTGATGGACCGCCTCGACTTCGTGCTGCTGATGTCGGTGAACCCGGGCTTCGGCGGCCAGTCGTTCATCCCGGAAACGCTGAACAAGCTGCGCGAAGCGCGCGCCCGCATCGACGCGTACACGGAGCGCACCGGCCGCGAGATCCTGCTCGAGGTGGACGGCGGCGTGAAGGCCGACAACATCGCGGAAATCGCGGCAGCCGGCGCGGACACGTTCGTCGCGGGCTCGGCGATCTTCGGCAAGCCCGACTACCGCAAGGTGATCGACGAGATGCGCGCGGCGCTCGCGACCGTCGAGCGGAGCTGACGCCGTGGCCGATTCCTCGCTCGCCGATTCGTCTCTCGCCGGCCGTACCCCGGCCGAAGCCACCGGCCCGGTCCGTTTCGCGGCGCCGCGCATCGACGCGGCGCTGATCGACCTGGACGGCACGATGGTCGACACGGCCGACGATTTCACGGCCGGGCTGAACGGGATGCTCGCGCAACTCGGCGCGCCGGCCACGTCGCGCGACGAGGTGATCGGCTACGTCGGCAAGGGCTCCGAGCATCTGATCCACAGCGTGCTGAAGCCGCGCTTCGCCTCCGACGAAGCGCGTGCGCGCTTCGACGATGCGCTCGCGATCTACCAGACGGAATACGCGAAGATCAACGGCCGGCACACGCGCCTCTATCCCGACGTCGCGGCCGGTCTCGATGCGTTGCGCGCGGCCGGCATCCGGCTCGCGTGCGTGACGAACAAGCCGCATCGCTTCGCGGTCGAGCTGCTCGAGCAGTACGGACTGATCGACCGCTTCGGCATCGTGCTCGGCGGCGACAGCGTCGCGCGCAAGAAACCCGATCCGCTGCCGATGCTCACCGCGTGCGACGCGCTCGGCGTCGCGCCGGATGCGACGGTCGCGATCGGCGACTCGGAAAACGATGCGCTCGCGGGCCGCGCGGCCGGGATGGCGACGCTGACGGTGCCGTACGGCTACAACCACGGCAAAGCTATACAAACGATAAATTCGGATGGTATAGTCGATTCGTTGCTGGTCGCAGCACGCGCGATCGCCGCGCACAACGCCGGCCGGCCAACCATCTGATTATTTCTTCCATCCGCATGTTTCTGAATAAAAAACGGAGTCTGAGCAGCATCGACCGGGGAGCCTGGCCCTGGCGTCGCTGGTCGCGCTGACCTCTTCGATGAGGTACGCTGAAGCACGTCTTCAGCGCCGTTTTTTATCTCGCTGCGCATCCGCGCGCCGATCGTCGCACCACCTCGAGTACTACCGCGTCCGAACGCTTGCGTTCAGGAACGGCCGCAGGCTCGCGACGTTCACGCCCGGAGTGCCGGCCGGCAACAGGCACTTCTCGATCGACCGCCCTTTCGCCGACGGCCACGCGCGCAGCGTCAAGTGATCCCCGGCGCACTCCGCCGCTCGTCCCGAACAGGACCGGAACATGACCGAACTCGAATTCCAATCGCTCGCGAACGAAGGCTACAACCGCATCCCGCTGATCGCGGAAGCGCTCGCCGACCTCGAAACGCCGCTGTCCCTCTACCTGAAGCTGGCCCAGCCCGAACGCGCGGGCGCCAACTCGTTCCTGCTCGAGTCGGTGGTCGGCGGCGAACGCTTCGGCCGCTATTCGTTCATCGGCCTGCCGGCCCGCACGCTGGTGCGCACCCGCAACGGCGTGTCCGAAGTGGTGCGCGACGGCCAGGTCGTCGAGACGCACGACGGCGATCCGTTCGAATTCATCGAATCGTTCCAGGCGCGCTTCAAGGTCGCGCAGCGCCCTGGCCTGCCGCGCTTCTGCGGCGGCCTCGCCGGCTATTTCGGTTACGACGCGGTGCGCTACATCGAGAAGAAGCTCGCGAACACCGCACCGCGCGACGATCTCGGCCTGCCCGACATCCAGTTGCTGCTCACCGAGGAAGTCGCGGTGATCGACAACCTCGCCGGCAAGCTCTACCTGATCATCTATGCGGATCCGGCCCAGCCCGAGGCTTACACGAAGGCGAAGCAGCGCCTGCGCGAGCTGAAACAGCGGCTGCGCACGACGGTGCAGCCGCCCGTCACGTCGGCGAGCGTGCGCACCGAAACCTTCCGCGAGTTCAAGAAGGACGACTACCTGGCCGCCGTGCGTCAGGCGAAGGAATACATCGCGGCCGGCGAGCTGATGCAGATCCAGGTCGGCCAGCGGCTGACGAAGCCGTACCGCGACAATCCGCTGTCGCTGTATCGCGCGCTGCGTTCGCTGAATCCGTCGCCGTACATGTATTACTACAACTTCGGCGATTTCCACGTGGTCGGCGCATCGCCGGAAATCCTCGTGCGCCAGGAAAAGCGCGGCGACGATCAGATCGTCACGATCCGGCCGCTCGCCGGCACGCGTCCGCGCGGCAACACGCCCGAGCGCGACGCCGAACTCGCGACCGAACTGCTGAACGATCCGAAGGAAATCGCCGAGCACGTGATGCTGATCGACCTCGCGCGCAACGACGTCGGCCGCATCGCGGAAATCGGCTCGGTGCAGGTCACCGACAAGATGGTGATCGAGAAGTACTCGCACGTGCAGCACATCGTCAGCTCGGTCGAAGGCAAGCTGAAGCCCGGCATGACGAACTACGACGTGCTGCGCGCGACGTTCCCGGCCGGCACGCTGTCCGGCGCGCCGAAGGTGCGCGCGATGGAACTGATCGACGAGCTCGAACCGATCAAGCGCGGGCTGTACGGCGGCGCCGTCGGCTACCTGTCGTTCTCGGGCGAGATGGACCTCGCGATCGCGATCCGCACGGGCCTGATCCACAACGGCAACCTGTACGTGCAAGCGGCGGCCGGCGTCGTCGCCGACTCGGTGCCCGAATCCGAATGGCAAGAGACCGAGAACAAGGCGCGCGCGGTGCTGCGTGCGGCCGAACAGGTCCAGGACGGCCTCGATAGCGACTTCTGACCGGAGACTGACCATGCTGCTCATGATCGACAACTACGACTCGTTCACCTACAACCTGGTCCAGTACTTCGGCGAACTGGGCGAGGACGTGCATACGTACCGCAACGACGAAATCACGCTCGACGACATCGCGCGCCTGAACCCCGACACCATCTGCCTGTCGCCGGGCCCGAGCAACCCGCAGCATGCGGGCATCACGCTCGACGTGCTGCGCGAATTCGCGGGCAGGAAGCCGATCCTCGGCGTCTGCCTCGGCCATCAGGCGATCGGCGAAGCGTTCGGCGGCCGCGTCGTGCGCGCGAAGACCATCATGCACGGCAAGGTGAGCCGGATCGAAACCGACTGCCGCGGCGTGTTCGCCGACCTGCCGAAGCATTTCGACGTCACGCGCTATCACTCGCTCGCGATCGAACGCGAATCGCTGCCCGACTGCCTCGAAGTGTCCGCGTGGACCGACGACGGCGAGATCATGGGCGTGCGTCACAAGACGCTGCCGATCGAAGGCGTGCAGTTCCATCCGGAGTCGATCCTGTCGGAGCACGGCCATGCGCTGCTCGAGAATTTCCTGAAGCAGCATCGCGCAGCGGCCCACGCCGCCGCACCGGCCGCCTGACGGGAGACGCACGATGACGATTACCCCGCAGGAAGCGCTGCAGCGCACGATCGAGCACCGCGAAATCTTCCACGACGAGATGCTGCACCTGATGCGGCTCATCATGCGCGGCGACATGTCGCCGGTAATGGCGGCCGCGATCATCACCGGGCTGCGCGTGAAGAAGGAGACGATCGGCGAGATCGCCGCCGCCGCGACCGTGATGCGCGAATTCGCGAACCACGTCGAAGTGCAGGACAACTCGAACTTCGTCGACATCGTCGGCACGGGCGGCGACGGCTCGCACACGTTCAACATCTCGACCGCGTCGATGTTCATCACCGCGGCGGCCGGCGCGAAGGTCGCGAAGCACGGCAACCGCGGCGTGTCGAGCAAGTCCGGCAGCGCCGACGTGCTCGAGGCGCTCGGCGTGAACATCGACCTGCAGCCGGACCAGGTCGCCGCGTCGATCGCCGAAACCGGCATGGGCTTCATGTTCGCGCCGAACCATCATCCGGCGATGAAGAACATCGCGGCCGTGCGCCGCGAGCTCGGCGTGCGGACGATCTTCAACATCCTCGGCCCGCTGACCAATCCGGCCGGCGCGCCGAACCAGCTGATGGGCGTGTTCCACCCCGATCTCGTCGGCATCCAGGTGCGCGTGATGCAGCGTCTCGGCGCGCAGCACGTGCTGGTCGTGTACGGCAAGGACGGCATGGACGAAGTGTCGCTCGGCGCCGCGACGCTCGTCGGCGAATTGCGCGACGGCAAGGTGCACGAATACGAAATCCATCCGGAGGACTTCGGCCTGCAGATGGTGTCGAACCGCACGCTGAAGGTGGAAAATGCCGAGGAATCGCGCACGATGCTGCTCGGCGCGCTGGACAACCAGCCGGGCGTCGCACGCGAGATCGTCACGCTGAACGCGGGCACCGCGCTCTATGCGGCCAATATCGCCGAATCGATCGCGGACGGCATCCAGCTCGCCCGCGAAGCGATCGCGAGCGGCAAGGCGCGCGCGAAGGTCGACGAACTCGTGCGCTTCACGCAGCAGTTCAAGCGCTGACTCCCCTTACGAATCAAGCAGGAACCCACATGAGCGACATTCTCGACCGAATCATCGCCGTCAAGCGCGAAGAAGTCGCGGCGGCCATGCGCAGCACGCCGCTCGAGGCACTGAAACTCGAAGCATCGGCGCGCGACCTGCGCGACTTCGTCGGCGCGCTGCGCGCGAAGCAGGCAGCCGGCCAGGCGGCGGTGATCGCCGAAGTGAAGAAGGCGAGCCCGTCGAAGGGCGTGCTGCGCGAGCATTTCGTGCCGGCCGACATCGCGCGCTCGTATGCGGCGCACGGCGCCGCGTGCCTGTCGGTGCTGACCGACGAACAGTTCTTCCAGGGCAGCGTCCGCTATCTGCAGGAAGCGCGCGCGGCCTGCACGCTGCCGGTGCTGCGCAAGGACTTCATCGTCGACGCGTACCAGATCCTCGAAGCACGCGCGATGGGCGCCGACGCGATCCTGCTGATCGCGGCCGCGCTCGACACGCCGCTGATGCAGGAACTCGAAGCGTATGCGCACTCGCTCGGCCTTGCCGTGCTGGTCGAAGTTCACGACCGCAACGAGATGGAACAGGCGCTGACGCTGAAGACGCCGCTGCTCGGCATCAACAACCGCAACCTGCGCACGTTCGAGACGACGATCCAGACCACGCTCGACATGCTCGACATGATTCCGGAAGACCGCATGGTCGTGACCGAGTCGGGCATCCTGTCGCGCACCGACGTCGACACGATGCGCGCGGCGAACGTGAACGCGTTCCTCGTCGGCGAGGCGTTCATGCGCGCCGACCAACCGGGCGAGGAACTCGCGCGGATGTTCTTCTGATGGCGATCGAAAAGGAAATCAAGCTCGCGCTGCCGGCCGGCCAGACCGATGCGGCGCGACGCTTCTTCGAGACGCTGACCGGAGAAGCCGGCGACGTCATCGTGCTCGCGAACGTCTACTACGACACGCCCGAGCTCGCGCTCGCCCGCTCGAAGAGCGCGGTGCGCGTGCGCCGCACGCCGCATGGCTGGCTGCAGACCTTCAAGACGGTCGGCAGCGCGGAAGCCGGCCTGCATCGCCGCCACGAATGGGAGTTGCCGGTCGCCGGCGATGCGCTCGAAATCGATGCGCTCATCGCCGCGTGCGACGTGCCGGAGGCCGCGGCCGCGCTGCGCGACGCGGCGCCCGCGCTGCACGCGCTGTTCCGGACGGATTTTTCGCGTACGCTGTGGCGTATCGCAATCGGCGGCGCGACCGTCGAGGCCGCGGTGGACGTCGGCGAGATCGTCGTCCACACGGAACACGATACGCGCCGCGAACCGATCAGCGAAATCGAACTCGAACTGATCGACGGCCCGGAAGCGGCGCTCGCGACACTCGCCGCCGAATTGCAGCAGGCGCTGCCGGGCCTCGCCCCCGAAAACATCAGCAAGGCGCAACGCGGCTACCGGCTGCGCGCGCAATAAACCCGCATCACGCATGGCAACCCGCAAGACTCTCCGCACGCCGCAGCAGGCGTCGCTGTTCGACGATCCCGTGCCGGAAACGGCGCCGGACGATGTTTCTGCCGAGGCGCTCGCGCCGGCCGCAGCCGCCGCGCCGGCGCGCAAGTCCGGGAGGAAGGCCGCAGCGGCAGCCCCCGCTTCCGCCGCGCCGCAACGCGTTAGCCCGGTCGCCGCGGACATCCCGCATCTCGCCGCGCAATTCGACGCGCTGCCGGCCGTCTGGCGCGACGTGCTCAAACCCTTCACCGACAGCGACGCGTACGCGCCGCTGTGCCGCTTCGTCGACGACGAACGCGCGGCCGGCAAGACGGTCTACCCGACCGACGTATTCCGCGCGCTGCGCCTGACGAGCCCCGACGACGTCAAGGTCGTGATCCTCGGCCAGGACCCTTACCACGGCGACGACCGCGGCACGCCGCAGGCACACGGCCTCGCGTTCTCGGTGCCGCCGGCCGTGCGCACGCCGCCGTCGCTGCGCAACATCTTCAAGGAAATCGCGGCGAACTTCGGCCACGACACGCCGCGCCACGGCTGCCTCGATACGTGGGCGCGCCAGGGCGTGCTGCTGCTCAACACCGTGCTGACGGTCGAGCGCGGCGCGGCCGCGAGCCACGCGAAGCGCGGCTGGGAGCAATGCACGGACACGCTGATCCGCGAACTCGCCAACCGCCATCGCGGGCTCGTGTTCATGCTGTGGGGCGCGCATGCGCAGGCGAAGCGCGCGCTGTTCGATCCGAGCGAACACTGCGTGCTGGAGGCGCCGCACCCGTCGCCGCTGTCCGCGCACCGCGGCTTCCTCGGTTGCCGTCACTTCGCACTCGCGAACGACTATCTGGTCGGAGCGGGCCGCGCCCCGATCGACTGGCGCCTGCCCGAAGTCGCCGAGACGCTCGCGTAACAACCTTGCCGGCCTTTCGCCGGCTGGAATGCAAAAACGCTGCACCCCTGTCGGGACGCAGCGTTTTTTTCATCTGACGACGCAGCGGGTGCGGTGCACCCGCATCCGCCTTACACAGCAGCGATCGCTTCGCGTGCGCTGGCGAGCGCGGCGCTCTGTGCGTCCGGTCCGAGGTTCAGGCCTTCCGCATGGATGAAGTTCACGTCGGTCAGGCCGATGAAGCCGAGGAACGAACGCAGGTACGGCGTCTGGCTGTCGTTCGGCGTACCGAGGTACTTGCCGCCGCGCGCCGTCACCACGTGGACCTTCTTGCCCTTGATCAGGCCTTCCGGACCGTTCTCGGTGTAGCGGAACGTGACGCCTGCGCGGGCAATCCAGTCGAAATACGTCTTCAGTTGCGACGACACGCCGAAGTTGTACATCGGCGCACCGATCACGACGATGTCGGCGGCTTGCAGCTCGGCGATCAGCGCATCGCTCTTCGCGACGATCGCATTCTGTTCCGCGCTGCGCTGGTCGGCCGGCGTGAAGAATGCGCCGAGCACCGATTCGTCGAGGTGCGGCAGCGCGTCCGTCAGCAGGTCGCGAACCACGACCTTCGAGCCGGGGTTCGATTGTTGCAGCTTTGCCGTCAGTTCGTTGGCCAGCAGCGTGGATTGCGCACCTTGCGAGCGCGCCGCGGAATTGATTTGCAGAATGGTCGTCATGTCAGGCTCCAGTTAGGTTGCGCTTCGGTAGCGCGAGTGACGCCATTGTGCGGGGTCGCAGGGTCGCGAAAAAGCGGGTTGCGGGCGACGGATTGTTGCAGCAACGGAACAATCAATGATCGCGCCCCGAAACCCGCCCGTGCCGGCTCACCCCTTCAGCCAGGCCTCGCGTGCCTTGCATGCCGCGGCCGGTTTCGCGGCCGCGGTGAGCCGGTAGCGCGTGACTTCCGGGCCGTCGAGCTTCAGTTTCGCGGTCCGCAGCTCGTCGCGGCGGAATGCGTGTACGTCGACCTTGTCGCCCGGCCGGTAGCGCGCGAGCAGCGTGTCGAGGTTCGTGCCGGTGACGCGCAGCCCGTCGAGCGCGATCAGCGTGTCGCCGGCCGACAGCCCCGCGCGATGCGCGCCGCCGCCTTCGTAGACCGCCGCCAACGTGCAGTCCGCGCCCCCGCGCACGCGCGCGCCGATCGTCGGCTTCGCGGCCGCGCCGGACGCAACGTCCGGCGTCAGCGTCACGCCGAACGGCGCGAGCAGTTCGGCGAGCGGCAGGTCGCGCGTGCCGTGCACGGCGTCGGCGAACAGCCGGCCGAGCGCGACGCCCGTCGCTTCCTCGATCAGCGTCTCGACCTCGTCTTCCGCGACACCCGCCGGCTTGCCGCGATAGAAATCGCGGCCGTAGCGCTGCCACAGCACGCGCATCACGTCGTCGAGCGACTTGCGGTTGCGCGTCTGCGCACGGATCGCGAGATCGAACGCGAGCGCGACGAGCGAACCCTTCGTGTAGTAGCTGACGATCGCGTTGGTCGCGTTCTCGTCCTGGCGGTAGTACTTGATCCACGCGTCGAACGAGCTTTCCGCGACGCTCTGCTTCAGGCGGCCCGTGCCGCGCAGCACGCCGCCGATCGTGCGGCCGAGCGCCGCGAAATATTCGTCCTGCGACATCAGCCCGCTGCGCACGAGCATCAGGTCGTCGTAATACGACGTGAAGCCCTCGAACAGCCACAGCAGCGACGTGTAGTTCTCGCGCGCGAGGTCGTACGGCACGAACGCGGCCGGTTTGATGCGCTTCACGTTCCACGTGTGGAAGTACTCGTGGCTGCACAGGCCGAGATACGTGCGATAGCCTTCCGTCGTTTCCGGACGGCCCTTCACCGGCAGATCGGTGCGGTTGCAGATCAGCGCGGTCGACGCGCGATGCTCGAGACCGCCGTAGCCGTCGCTGACCGCGAGCGTCATGAACACGTAGCGGTCCATCGGCGCCTTCTTCGATTTCGGCTCGAACAGCGCGATCTGCGCTTCGCACACGCGCTTCAGGTCGGTGCGCAGCCGCTCCATGTCGAGTTGCGTCACGCGCCCGGCGATCACGATGTCGTGCGGCACGCCGTGCGCGTCGAATGTCGCGAGCGCGAATTCGCCGATCGTCACCGGATGGTCGGCGAGCTCGTCGTAGTTCGATGCGCGATACGCGCCGAACCCGTAGCGTTTGGTGCCGCGCGCCTCGGGCAGCGACGTGCCGACGCGCCACGTGCGGAACGCCGGGCCCGCCGGCTTCGCGATGTCGACGTCGCACGGCGCATCCTCGCGGCCGGCCACGCTCAGGAACACGGCCGTCGCATTGAAGAAACCGCCCGAGTCGTCGAGATACGCGGAGCGAACCGACAGGTCCCATGCGTACACGTCGTAGCGCAGCGTCAGCGCGCCGTTCACCGGTGCGGCCTGCCACGTGTTCTTGTCGGTCTTCGCGATGCGCACCTTGCGGCCCGCTTCGTTGAACGCGGCAAGCGTCACGATGTTGCGCGCGAACTCGCGCACGAGGTAGCTGCCCGGAATCCACACAGGCAGCGAGAAGCGCTGGCCTTCCGGATCGGGATCGGCGACCGTCACCGACACCTCGAACAGGTGCGCGGCAAGATCTTTCGGGGCAATCGAATAACGAATCGGCTGGGTCATCGTGGCTATCGGTCGAAAATCGGACGGAAATCGAACGGAATACGGCGGCGGAAACGAAGAGAGGCGCCGGCAAAGATCGCGGGCGCCCCTCGCTGGCCGGGCCGTGCGGCCCGGCGGGTCGGTCGGTTACTTGCTCGACGCGAGCGCCTGGTTCAGCTGGTCGGCCGACACCGCGCCCGGCAGCCGGCGGCCGTCGGGCAGGAAGATCGTCGGCGTGCCGGTGACGTTCATCCCGCGGCCGAGCGCGAGGTTCTTGTCGAGCGCGGTCGTGTCGCACGTGCCGGCGCCGGTCGGGACGCGATGGTCGAGCATCCAGCTCTCCCACGTTTTCGCGCGGTCGGTCGCGCACCAGATCGCCTTCGACTTCGCGGTCGAATCGGGCGACAGCACCGGGTACAGGAACGTGTAGACGGTCACGTTGTCGATCGACTGCAGCGTCGTCTCGAGACGCTTGCAGTACGGGCAGTTCGGATCGGAGAACACCGCGATCTTGCGCGCGCCGTTGCCCTTCACGACCTTGATCGCGTTGGCGAGCGGCAGGCTCGCGAAGTCGATCTTGTTGAGGTCCGACAGGCGCGCGTCGGTCAGGTTCTTGTGCGTCTTGGTGTCGACGAGATCGCCGAGCAGCACGTAGTCGCCAGCTGCATCGCTATAGATGATCTGCGTGCCGAGGTTCACTTCGTACAGCCCCGCGACCGGCGATTTCGACACGCTCTTGATGGGTGCGTCGTTGCCGAGCCGCGCCTGCAGCGTGGCCTTCAGCTTGTCGGTGGTTTGGTCGGCCTGCGCGGTGCAGCCAAGCGTCGCCATCGTGACGGCCAGCGCCAGCGATGCGATGCGGATCGTTTTTTTCATCCTGTTGTTCCTTCAGCTCAATCGGAGTGCACGTCACAGTGTACGCCGTAACGGAGCCCTGTCCGACAGGCCGAGGGCGCGAAGGTTCGATCAGCCGAGCGCGGCCGACACGAGCCAGCGCTTCACGAGCGGCTGCGCACCGACGAACGCCATGCCCGTGTTGCGCACCGCCTTCGCGAACGAGCCGGGCACCGCGAACAGCCGCTGCAGCCCGTCGGTCGCGACCATCAGCGCGCGGATGTCCTCGCGGCGCGAGCGCTCGTAGCGGCGCAGCAGCACCGTATCGCCGAGATTGCGGAAGCTCTCCTTGTTCGCGATCGCATCGGCGAGCGCCGCGACGTCGCGCAGACCGAGGTTCATCCCCTGCCCCGCGAGCGGATGGATCAGGTGCGCGGCGTCGCCGACGAGCGCGACGCGGGGCGCGATCAGCTTGTCGACGGTCTGCAGCGCGAGCGGGAAGCCGGCGGCCGGCGTCACGCATTCGAGCGTGCCGACCTGGCCGTGCGACACGCGTTCGACCTCCGCCGCGAGCTGCGCCGGATCGAGTGCGAGCAGTTCGTCCGCGTGAGCGGTATGCGCGGACCATACGAGCGACACATGGCCGTCGGGCAACGGCAGCAGCGCGATGATCTCGCCTTCGTGAAACCACTGACAGGCGGTTTCGCGATGCGGCAGCGATGCCTTGAAGTTCGCGACGACACCTGTCTGCCGGTAGTCGCGCCGCTCGACCTTGGCCCCCATCTGGGAACGCACCCACGAATGCGCGCCGTCCGCGCCGACCACGAGGTCCGCTTCGAGCACTTGCCCCGACGACAGCGTGAGCACGGCCGCGTCGTCGCGCACATCGAAGCCCTGGGCGCGCGCGTCGAACCACGTGAGGTTCGGCTGGAACCGCAGCGCGGCGTCGAGCGACGTCTCGATCAGCGACGATTCGGCGATCCACGCGAGTTGCGGCACCGACGCCTGATACGCGGAGAAATGCAGTTCCGCATGCGCATCGCCGTACACGCGCATGTCGTAGACGGGCGCGAGCCGGCCGTGATCGAGCGCCTGCCACACCCGCAACCGCTCGAGCAATGCCTGCGAGCTGGACGACAGCGCGTAGATGCGCGTGTCGAACGCGAGATCGGCGGGGCGCGGCGCGGCCGGCTGGGCGAGCAAGGCGGTCTTGTAGCCGGACTGGGTCAGCGCGAGCGCGGCCGTCTTGCCGACGAGCCCGCCGCCGACCACGGCGACGTCGAAGGTGTGGTGGGCAGTCATGGCGGGCATTATAGCCGCGGGGCCAAGCCCTTACGCGGCCGGACTTTGCGGGAAATCAGCAGAATCGCGGGCGGGTGCCGCAACGTGGCGGCGCGCCGCATCGGGGCGTTCGGGCGAACGCCGGAAACCGGCACGTCGGCACGGTACAATAGCGCCTTTGAACGTCGGCCCGCCGCGCCCCGCGCGCCGGCCGTCCCTATTTTCCCGCGCCGCCGCGCCTTGTCCGGCCGCGCCGCCTCACCCGTTCGAAGGATTCCATGAGTCTCAAATGCGGCATCGTCGGCTTGCCCAACGTCGGCAAGTCCACCCTGTTCAATGCGCTGACCAAGGCCGGCATCGCCGCCGAGAACTACCCGTTCTGCACGATCGAGCCGAACGTCGGCATCGTCGAAGTGCCCGACACGCGCCTGAAGGCGCTGTCCGAAATCGTGAAGCCCGAGCGTGTCGTGCCGGCCGTCGTCGAATTCGTCGACATCGCGGGCCTCGTCGCGGGCGCGAGCAAGGGTGAAGGCCTCGGCAACCAGTTCCTCGCGAACATCCGCGAAACCGACGCGATCACGCACGTCGTGCGCTGCTTCGAGGACGACAACGTGATCCACGTCGCCGGCAAGGTCAGCCCGATCGACGACATCGAAGTGATCAACACCGAACTCGCGCTCGCCGACCTCGGCACGGTCGAGAAGGCGCTCACGCGCTACTCGAAGGCCGCGAAGTCGGGCAACGACAAGGAAGCGGTGAAGCTCGCCGCGGTGCTCGAGAAGGTGCGCGCGCACCTCGACCAGGGCAAGGCCGTGCGCGGCCTCGACCTGTCGGACGACGAGCAGGCGCTGCTGAAGCCGTTCTGCCTGATCACCGCGAAGCCGGCGATGTACGTCGCGAACGTGAAGGACGACGGCTTCGACAACAACCCGCACCTCGACGCGGTGCGCAAGTACGCGGAAGGCGAGAATTCGCCGGTGGTCGCGGTGTGCGCGGCGATCGAGGCGGAGATCGCCGATCTCGACGATGCGGACAAGGAAGCGTTCCTCGCCGACATGGGCATGGAAGAGCCGGGCCTCGACCGCGTGATCCGCGCGGGCTTCAAGCTGCTCGGCCTGCAGACGTACTTCACCGCAGGCGTGAAGGAAGTGCGCGCGTGGACGATCCACATCGGCGACACGGCGCCGCAAGCGGCGGGCGTGATCCACACCGACTTCGAGCGCGGCTTCATTCGCGCACAGACGATCGCCTTCGACGACTTCATCGCGTACAAGGGTGAACAAGGCGCGAAGGAAGCCGGCAAGATGCGCGCGGAAGGGAAGGAATATGTCGTGCACGACGGGGACGTGATGAACTTCCTGTTCAACGTCTGAGCGTTGCTGCCGCAGTGATCCGAGAACAAGCCCGCTGGACGCGGGCTTTTTCTTTCGGTGCGTGGCGATCCGGATCGTCTTCGCCGCGGCCGCGCCGCGCGCCCCGCTCCGCAGCACCGTCGGTCCATCGCCCAAAAGCAAATGGCCCGACCGGCCAACACCGATCGAGCCATGCTTCATGGACGGGCCCTGACGGCAAGCCGCGGACACGCATGCCCGCCGCCGCCCCGTCACTTCACGTCATCACGTCGCCGACACCCGCCGCCCGGCCGCCGCACGCGCCTCGCGCCCGCGCTTGTTCAGCCACGAGGCCAGCAGCACGATCAACGCGAGCACGGCCGTCGCGCCCACTTCCATCCGGTGCTCCTCGCTGACGAACATCACGGTCAGCGTGCCGCAGATGAACAGGATCACGGCCCACGTGAGCCACGGGAACAGCCACATCCGCAACGTGAGGGCGGCGCCGCCCGATTCGAGCGTCCGGCGCATCCGCAATTGCGAGATCGCGATCACGAGATACACGAGCAGTGCGATCGCACCGGACGTCGCGAGCAGGAAGCCGAACACCTGCTCCGGCATCAGGTAGTTCGCAATCACGGTCAGGAACCCGAACGCAGTCGACGCGAGCACGGCTGCGCGCGGCGTGCCGGTCGAATCGGTGCGGTGCAGGAACGCGGGCGCGTCCTTGCGCCTGGACAGCGAGAACAGCATCCGCGACGCGGTGTACAGCGCCGAATTCAGGCAGCTCGCGACCGACACGAGCACGATCACGTCGATGATCGCCTTCGCGTTCGGAACGCCGATCAGCTCCATCGCGCGCTGATACGAGCCGTGCTTCGGCAGCAGCGGATCGTTCCACGGCACGATGGCCGCGACGACGAGGATCGAGCCGAGGTAGAACAGCGTGATACGCCAGATGACGGAATTCGTCGCACGCACGATCTGGCGCTGCGGGTTGTCCGACTCGGCAGCCGCGATCGTCACGATTTCGGTGCCGAGGAACGAGAACATCGTCGTCAGCATCGCCGCGAGCACCGCGCCTGCGCCGTTCGGCATGAAGCCCTGGTGCGCGAAGAGGTTCGACACGCCCGATACGGCCGGCGCCGGCACGATGCCGACGATCGCCGCACCGCCGATGCACAGGAACACGACGATCGCGACGACCTTGATCAGCGCGAACCAGAACTCGAATTCGCCGTAGTTCTTGACCGAGAAGAGGTTGGTGATCGTCAGCAGCAGCGTGATGCCGAGCGCGAAGATCCACGTCGCGATACCCGGGAACCACGCGTTGAGGATGGTGGCAGCCGCCGTTGCTTCGATCGGAATCACGAGCACCCAGAACCACCAGTACAGCCAGCCGATCGTGAAGCCGGCCCAATGGCCGATCGCGCGATCGGCATAGGTCGAGAACGACCCGCTGTCCGGATGCGCGACGGCCATCTCGCCTAGCATGCGCATCACCAGCACGACCAGCACGCCCGCGATCGCATACGCGAGGATCGAAGCCGGCCCGGCTTCCGCGATCGCGTGGCCGGAGCCGACGAACAAGCCCGCGCCGATGACGCCGGCAATCGACATCATCGTCACGTGCCGCTGCTTCAGACCCGTGCCGAGGCCTGTGTTGCTTCCACTCATGTGTCTCTCTCCAAAAAACGGTTCCGGTACGACCGGGTGTCGCGGGAAGGCGGCGCGGGGAGTTGTCGTTGTTGAATCCGGCTGCGGCCGCGCATGGGTCGCACGCGGGCACGAGGCCGGATGGGGCCGCTCCGGTCGGTACGTCCGCGCAGTCTGCGAAGCTGCGGGTGCGATGCGGCGCACCAGGCGCCGGCGCATCGCGTACGCCCGTTCCGTCGGCCGTCGTCAGCCGCCTTCGAAGCGAAGGAGTGTAAGCATCAAACGGTTCTTCACTAAGAACCAATTGAAGAATTTCGATGGAACCACTTGTTGTATCGATGCGAATCGATGCAACGCTTGGTCCGGTCGGGCACCCGCGCGAGCGGCACCGGATCGGACGATTGCCGGCGGTGCGTGCGCGCTCGGGATCGCGACGAACGCGCTCGTCGAAGCGGTTCGTTTCGCGCGCGCCGCACCCGGCGCTCAGGTCGCGCCGCCCGGCCCTTCGTCCCGCCATCCGGCCGGGACGAGCGCGCGCCATTGTCGCAGAAGCAGGTTTTTCACGGCGTCGGGATGGGCAGCCGACAGGCGCACCAGCACGATCGGCCAGCCGGCATAGTGGTCGGTCACGTAATACACGTCGGGCTCCGATTCGATGAGCCACGCGCGCTCGTCCGGGCCGACGCCCTTCACGACGAGCGTGTCGCCGTCCTCGCGCAGGCGCGCGAGCATCTTGCCCTTCACCTTGAGCGCGGGCGTGCCGTACGACGTGCCGTCCTCGACACCGCGCCACGCCCGCGAGATCTGCCGGACTTCGTCGAATGTCACGATGAGCCTCCGTCCGTCGATGATCGACGAGCGAGCCACCGTAACGGAAATTGCCGGGCGCGCCTAGCGGGACGCAGCCCGGCGTTGCGCCGCGCGTTACCGCGTCCGGCGGCCGGCCGCGCGCGCGGGCACCGGCGCGCGGCCGGTCGTCGCGACGATCGCGAACGCGATCGCGTTCGCCGCCGCGCTGGCCAGGATCGGCACGAGATAGCCGCCGCCTGCGTCGTAGACGAAGCCGGCCGCAGCGGGCCCGATCAGCGTGCCGAACGCGACGCTCGTGTACAGCACGCCGATGATCGCGCTCACGTTGCGGCCGCCGAAGTAGTCCATCGCGACGGCGGGCAGCACGGCGACCCAGCCGCCGTAGAACACGCCGAACACGAGCGCGAACGCGGCCAGCGTCGCGACGGTCCCCGCCCCGGCCCACGCGACGAGCGCGACGGCCATGCCCGCGAACATCGCGAGCAGCGACGCGCGACGGCCGAAGCGGTCGGCCAGGCCGCCGAGGAAGAAGCGCCCTGCGGTGCTGCCCACGCCGATCGCGCCGAGCAGCAGCACGGCCGTCGACGGCGCGACGCCGTGATCGAGCGCATACGGCACGAGATGCACGAACGGCACGAAGACACCGAACGAGCAGACGAGACACGCCGCGTACAGACTCGCGAACGCGCGCGACATGACGGCCTCGCGCACGCTCGCACCTGCCGGCACCGCCGAAGCAACGCCGGGCGTCGGGCCACCGGATGGCGCTGCAACCGCATCGCCGTCCGGCAGCAGGCCGCGCCCGCGCGGGTCATTCTCGATCAGCAGCGACATGCCCGCGCCCGCCACCACCGCGATCGCCGCGAGCGTCACGTATGCGCCGCGCCAGCCGACGTGCGCGATCAGCGCGGAGGCGAGCGGCGGCATCACGAGCGTGCCGACGCCGATCCCCGCGACCGCGAGCCCCGACGCGAAGCCGCGCCGCCGCACGAACCAGCGCTGCACGGCGCCGACGGCCGGCACGTAGGCGCAGCCGACGCCGAGTCCGACACCGAGCCCGTACGCGACATAGACCTGCAGCAGCGTGTGCGCGGCACCGGCCGCCGCGAGCCCCGCGGCCGTCAGCAGCATGCCGGCGACGGCGAGCCGCCGGGAGCCGAACCGGTCGGCGAGCGGACCGCTGACGATCCCGAAGCCGAAATACAGGAAACCGGCCAACGAGAACACGAGCGAGATCTGCCCGCGCGACGCGGCGAAATCCCGCTGAAGCGATTCGACGAACGCGCTGAACGTATAGGCGCTGCCGAATCCGACGAACGTGACCGCGAACGCGGCCGCCACCACATACCACCCGTAGAAGACGCGCGAGGCGCGCGGCGAAGTCATGACGATGCTCCTCTCAGGTTCCGCAGGCGCCGCGCGGCGCCCGGATTGCCTCATGGATATAGTTGAACTATGTTGATCGCAACGACGGCGCGAAATCGTCGAAGCCCGCGCGATCCGTTGCAACAACGGTACTCGCGCGTACGCGCCGTCTCAAACGATATTTCGTCGGCCTTTCGCTTTAGAAAAACTCAATGAACCGTTCTCGCCTGCCGCCCCTCAATGCGCTGCGTGCGTTCGAGGCGGCCGCGCGCCACCTGTCGGTGAAATCCGCGGCCGAAGAGCTGTCGGTCACGCCCGGCGCGGTAAGCCAGATGATCCGCACGCTGGAAGCCCACCTGGGCGTGCAGCTGTTCGAGCGCGTGAACCGCGGCATCCTGCTGACGGCCGCGGGGCGCGACTACCTGCCGCCCGTGCGCAACGCGTTCCGGCAGATTGCCGACGCGTCGCAGCGCGTGTCGGGTACCGCGGACAGCGGCGTGCTGACGGTGAGCGTCACGCCGTTCTTCGCTTCCGCATGGCTCGTGCCGCGCCTCGCGCAGTTCCGCGACGCATGCCCCGACGTCGACCTGCAGATCGTCGCGAGCCACGCGCTCGCGGATTTCTCGCGCGACGGCGTCGACGTCGCGATCCGCCACGGCCTCGGCCGCTACATCGGGCTGTGCAGCGAACGGCTGCTGACGGTCGAGATCGTCGCGCTCGCGTCGCCGGAACTCGTCGCGCGGCTCGGCATGCCGGCCACGCCGGCCGACCTGACCGGCTGGCCGCACGTGCACGACGCCGAACGCAAGGGCTGGCACATCTGGTTCGACGCGCAGCGGATCGCCGATTTCGGGCCGCCGCGCGGCCCCGCGTTCGACGATTCGGGCCTGCTGCTGCAGGCGATCCTCGCCGGCCAGGGGGCCGGCCTGCTGCCGGCCGCGATGGTGCGCGACGAGCTCGCGAGCGGCCGGCTCGTGCAACTTGCCGACGTCGCATGGCTCGACGACTTCGCGTACTACCTCGTCTATCCGCCGCATCATGCGGAACGGGCGAAAGTCGCCGCGTTCCGCCGGTGGATCCTCGACGCCGCGCAGGCGGACGGCGCGGCGTCGATGAACGGCGCGGCGTAGCATCGCGGCACTGCGCGATGGCGGCAGCGCGACGATAGCCGTTCGGCTAACATGCCGCTGGCGGCCCGCCCGCCATCGACCACCGATAACAACATCCGCAGAGAGAGACCATGCCCGCCCTGCTCCGCCGCGCGACGCGCATCGCGACCCTGTCGGTCGCGCTGTTCGTCGGATGCGCCGCCCTGCCGCCCATGGCGCACGCGTATCGCGCGTCGCCCGGCTACGACAACGAAGCCGATCTCGACCGGCACGACACGTACCGCAATCGCGACGGCGACACCGTCCATGCGCCGGCCCGTTCGAAATCGGGCCGCGTGCCGGACGGCGCGAGCGCGCGCTGCCGCGACGGCACGTACAGCTTCAGCCGCCACCGGCGCGGCACCTGCTCGGGGCACGGCGGCGTCGCCGCGTGGCTGTGAGCGCGGGTCGGCCGAACGGCCGGTGCGGTGCCAGCGTCAGCCGGCGGCGAAGTACAATACGCGCTCGCGCCGCCAACCCGCGGCGACACCGCCGCGCCGCACGCGGCACGCTCCGTACCGAATCATCCGACGCCACGCGCGCCCACACGCCGCGCGGCAGTCCCAACCCTCTGACTTTCACACCCAAATGGCCCAATACGTTTTCACGATGAACCGGGTCGGCAAGATCGTGCCGCCCAAGCGCCAGATCCTGAAGGACATCTCGCTGTCGTTCTTTCCCGGTGCGAAGATCGGCGTGCTCGGCCTGAACGGCTCGGGCAAGTCGACGCTGATCCGCATCATGGCGGGCGTCGACAAGGACATCGAAGGCGAAGCGACGCCGATGCCGAACCTGAACATCGGCTACCTGCCGCAGGAACCGCAGCTCGACCCGACGAAGACGGTCCGCGAAGCCGTCGAGGAAGGCCTCGGCGACCTGTTCCAGGCGAACAAGAAGCTCGAGGAAATCTACGCCGCATATGCGGAGCCGGACGCCGACTTCGACGCGCTCGCGGCCGAGCAGGCGAAATACGAAGCGATCCTCGCGTCGAGCGACGGCGGCAGCCCCGAGCAGCAGCTCGAAGTGGCCGCCGACGCGCTGCGCCTGCCGCCGTGGGACGCGAAGATCGAGCACCTGTCGGGCGGCGAAAAGCGCCGCGTCGCGCTGTGCAAGCTGCTGCTCGAGAAGCCCGACATGCTGCTGCTCGACGAACCGACCAACCACCTCGACGCCGAATCGGTCGACTGGCTCGAGCAGTTCCTGGTGCGCTTCCCGGGCACCGTCGTCGCCGTCACGCACGATCGCTACTTCCTCGACAACGCGGCCGAGTGGATTCTCGAACTCGACCGCGGCCACGGCATTCCGTGGAAGGGCAACTACAGCAGCTGGCTCGACCAGAAGGAAGAGCGCCTGAAGCAGGAAGAAGCGTCGGAATCGGCGCGCCAGAAGGCGATCAAGAAGGAACTGGAGTGGGTGCGCCAGAACCCGAAGGGCCGCCAGGCGAAGTCGAAGGCGCGTATCGCGCGCTTCGAGGAGCTGAGCAGCCAGGAATATCAGAAGCGCAACGAAACGCAGGAAATCTTCATCCCGGCCGGCGAACGCCTCGGCAATGAAGTGATCGAGTTCAAGAACGTCAGCAAGTCGTTCGGCGACCGCCTGCTGATCGACAACCTGAGCTTCAAGATCCCGGCCGGCGCGATCGTCGGCATCATCGGCCCGAACGGCGCCGGCAAGTCGACGCTGTTCAAGATGCTGACCGGCAAGGAGCAGCCGGATTCGGGCGAAGTCGTGATGGGCCCGACCGTGAAGCTCGCGTACGTCGACCAGAGCCGCGACGCGCTCGACGGCTCGAAAACTGTGTTCGAGGAAATCTCGGGCGGCGCCGACGTGCTGACGGTCGGCAAGTACGAAACGCCGTCGCGTGCGTACATCGGCCGCTTCAACTTCAAGGGCGGCGACCAGCAGAAGATCGTCGGCAACCTGTCCGGCGGCGAACGCGGCCGCCTGCACCTCGCGAAGACGCTGATCTCCGGCGGCAACGTGCTGCTGCTCGACGAACCGTCGAACGACCTCGACGTCGAAACGCTGCGCGCGCTGGAAGACGCGCTGCTCGAATTCGCGGGCTCGGTGATGGTGATCTCGCACGATCGCTGGTTCCTCGACCGGATCGCGACGCACATCCTCGCGTTCGAAGGCGACTCGCAGGTCACGTTCTTCGACGGCAACTACCAGGAATACGAAGCCGACAAGCGTGCGCGCCTCGGCGAGGAAGCCGCGAAGCCGAAGCGTCTGCGCTACAAGCCGATCAGCCGCTGAGCGGCGCGGCCCGCGCAACCGGCATCGCCGCAACGCGGCGCCGGTTTGCCGATGCGGCCGCATCCGGATCGGCATCAACGAAAAAGCGGGCCATGCGCCCGCTTTTTTCATCTGAAGACGGTTCGACCGCCGGCTATGCGAGCACGCCCAGTTCGCGCAAGCGCGCCGCGGTCGCCGCCGCGCTCGTGTGATGAATGCCGTGCCAGCCGAGCGCCGTCGCGGCCGCTGCGTTCTTCGCGTTGTCGTCGATGAACACGAGCTCGTGCGGCGCGATGCCCGGCACGTGCGGATCGATCCGCGCATGCATTTCGCGGTAGATCGCCGGATCGGGCTTCACGAGCTTCACGCGGCCCGACACGACGATGTCCTTGAAGCGCCGCAGCACCGGGAAGTTGTCCCATGCATACGGAAACGTCTGCGCGGACCAGTTGGTCAGCCCGAACAGCGGCATCCCCTGCGCATCGAGCCGGTCGACGAGCGCGGCCCCTTCGTCGAGCACGCCGCCGATCATCTCGTGCCAGCGCGCATAGAACGCGCGGATCAGCGCCTCGTGCTCCGGAAACTTCGCGACGAGCTCGCTCGTGCCTTCGTCGATGGTCTGCCCGCCGTCCTGGCGAACGACCCAGTCCATCGCGCACACGTGCGTGAGGAACCAGCGGCGCTCCGCTTCGTCGGGAATCAGTTGCCGGTACAGGTACTCGGGACTCCAGTCGATCAGCACGCCGCCGAAATCGAATACCACCGCCTTGATCGTCATGCGAACTCCGTGGCGAGCACGTCCGCAAGCGGACGCGGCGTGACCGCGTTGCCCGACAGCGTGCTGTTTTCCCAGATGAAGTGGTGATGCGCGACGATCTGCGCGGCCGACAGGTGCGTGCGCTCGTTCGTCGTATGCAGGTCGGACACGACGGTCGTCCGGTAGCCGAGCAATGCCGCGCGGCGGGCGGCCGCGTCGACGCAGAACTCGGTTGCATAGCCGCAGATCAGCACCGAACGGAGGCCGTGGCCGTCGAGTTGCGCGGCGAGCGGCGTGTCGTGAAACGAATCGCTCATCTGCTTGCGGATGCGCCAGTCGGCGCGACCGACGATCAGTTCGTCATGCAGTTCCCAGCCGGGCGTGCCAGGCACGATGTCGTCGTCCGCATCGCCGTCGTGCTGCACGAAGCAGACGGGCGCGCCCGCCGCGCGCGCCGCCGCCGTCAGCCGGTTGATGCCCGCCACGACGTCGTCGAGACGGTACGCGGGCCGCGCACGCTGCACCAGTCCGCGCTGCATGTCGATCACGATCACTGCGGTGTCTGCCATCGGTTGCCCTCTCGTTCATGGTCCGGCCGTCGTGCGGCCGGTATCGTGCGCGGCGCCGGATCAGATCGGCTGCGTGCGTGCGTCGAGCCACGCCTTCGCGTCGCCGCTCACGTGCCGGCCGACGCGCTCGCGCACGGTCGCGTGATACGCGTTCAGCCATGCGCGCTCTTCGTCGTGCAGCATCTCCACCAGCACGCAACGCGTGTCGATCGGGCACAGCGTGAGCGTCTCGAACGCGAGGAAGTCGCCGAACTCGGTCTGCCCGCCCGCGCGGTTCACGACCAGGTTCTCGATCCGGATGCCCCATTTGCCGGGCCGGTACACGCCCGGCTCGATCGACGTGATCATCCCTTCTTCCATCGCCGTGTACGGCTCGGCCGGCGCGTAATGCGAAATGACCTGCGGGCCCTCGTGCACGTTCAGGAAGTAGCCGACGCCGTGGCCCGTGCCGTGACCGTAGTCGAGTCCGGCCGCCCACATCGGCGCACGCGCGATCGCGTCGAGCATCGGCGAGCGGATGCCGCGCGGAAAGCGTGCGCGCGACAGCGCCATCATCGACTTCAGCACGATCGTGAAATCGCGGCGCTGCAAGTCGCTGATCGTGCCGACCGGCACGACGCGCGTGATGTCGGTCGTGCCGCTCGTGTACTGGCCGCCCGAATCGACGAGCAGCAGGCCGTCGCCCGCGATCGTCGCGTGCGACTCGGGCGTCGCGCGGTAGTGCGGCATCGCGCCGTTCGCATTGAAGCCGGCGATGGTCGCGAAGCTCGGCGACACGTAGCCGGGGCGCCGTGCGCGCGCGGCCGTGAGCTTCTCGTCGATCGTCAGTTCGGTGATCGTCTCGCGGTTCACCGCGTGCTCGAACCAGGCGAAGAATTCGGCGAGCGCGGCGCCGTCGTGCTCCATCGTCACGCGCACGTGCTCGATCTCGGCGGTCGTCTTGCGCGACTTCGCGAACGTCGACGGGTTCACGGCCTCGATCAGCTTCACGCCGGCCGGCACCGCCTGCAGCGTGCCGAACGTCACGCGGCGCGGATCGATCAGCAGCGTCGCGCCGTCGGGCAGCGCAGCGAGCGACGCGCGCGCGGCGTCGTACGCGCGAACCTCGACGCCGTCCTGCGCGAGCGACGCGGCCAGCGCCGGCGGCACCTTGCCGTCGGCGACGAACAGCGTCGCGCGATCGGCGTCGATCATCGCGTGCGCGACGAACACGGGGTTGAAGTTGACGTCGGCGCCGCGCAGGTTGAACAGCCACGCGAGATCGTCGAGCGTCGACACGAAATGCCATTGCGCGCCCTGCGCGTGCATCGCGCGGCGCACCTCGGCGAGCTTGCTCGCGCGCGTCGTGTCGGCCTGCGGCGCGACGTGCTCGAATACCGCGTCGTCGGGCAGCCCCGGACGTTCCGGCCAGATTGCGTCGAGCAGATCGAGATCGGTGCGCAGCGCGATGCCGCGCGCGGTCAGCGCGGCTGTCAGCGCGCGTGCCGCGGCGACGCCGAGCACAGCGCCGTCGACGCCGACCGTCGCGCCGGCCGGCACGTTCTGCGCGAGCCAGTCGACGTGCGGCGCGCTCTGCTGCCCGCCCGTCATCTTCATCAGCTGGACGCCCGTGCCGGCGAGCTCGGCCTCGGCCTGCACCCAGTAACGGCTGTCGACCCACAGGCCCGCGAAATCGGCGGTGACGACCAGCGTGCCGACCGAGCCCGTGAAACCGGACAGCCAGCGGCGCGCCTGCCAGCGTTCGGGCAGGTACTCGGACAGGTGAGGGTCGGCGGACGGCACCAGATAGGCGGCCAGGTTCTCGCGGACCATCGCGCCGCGCAGCAGCGCGAGGCGGGCCGGCACCGACGAGACTTCGGGGAGACGGGCATTCATGATTTCACCTGAGAGCTTTCAGCGACGCGCCGACACGGCGACCGTCACGGCCACGGCGAGGAACGCGACACCGGTGCAGACCGGCCATTCGAGCGTTTCGCCATCGTAAAACAGTCCAGAGAGATTGCCGGCCATTCGCGCGGCGGCAGCGCCTGCGATGCCGACCAGCACCACGATCCACCATGCCGGCCGGCCCGTGCGCCGCATCGGATGCAGCCACCGGCCGAACAGCCCGACGGCCGCTCCCAGGACAAGGATTCCAAACCAGTTCATTCGACGCCTTCTATAAATTCAGATTCGTCCCATAGGCGTGAACGTTGCCAGCGGCTAGCATCGATTCATCCATCGAACCCGAGATCAGCCGGGCGCCGCGAACATTCGAGTGTAGGGGCCGACCCGACGTTATGGCAAGCGCGCACCGGCAGCCGTATTGAAGAAATCCTCATGCGAATCGCCCTGATCGATCCGGAGGCACGTCATGCTGCGCTCCTGAACCGCCTGCTGTTCGCCGGCGGTCACGTGTGCCACGCGTTTGCGTCCAGCGCGGCGTTCTTCGAGTGGCTCGCCACCGATACCTGCGACATGCTGATCACCGGCAACTGGGCCGGCGATCAGCCGGCCGAGGAAGTCATTCCGCGCGCGCAGGCGATCCTGCCCGGTCTGCCGGCGATCGCCGTGATGCAGCTGCCGCGCGAAAGCGAAGTCGTATCGTGCCTGCACGCGGGCGCCGACGATTGCCTCGTGCGCCCGGTGAGCGGCCCCGAACTGCTCGCGCGCGTCACGGCGCTGAGCCGGCGCGCCGGCGTGCGGCGGCCGCCGAATCGCTCGCGCGAAATGTATGGAGAATACGCGTTCGATGCGACCCATGGCCTCGTGCGCTTCGGCGACTCGGTCGTCGCGCTCACGCCGAAGGAATTCCGCTTCGCGCAACTGCTGTTCGCGAACCTGTCGCGGCCCGTGTCGCGCGCCCATATCCTGGAGACGGTCTGGGCACGCCGCCGCGACATGAAGTCGCGCACGCTCGACACCCACGCATCGCGGCTGCGCAGCAAGCTGCAGCTGCTTCCGGAGCGCGGATACCGGCTCCTGCCGCTCTATGGCTACGGCTACCAGCTCGATCGCGTGCCGATCGAGCCCCCAAATTCGAGGCCGCGCCACGCTGATGCCCGGTATGCCGCGAGTGAGGAAATCGCTGAAACGCTATAATATGGGGCTAAACGATAGCCCTCGATATGCAACTCCTCACGATCGGAATCAATCACCACACTGCGCCTGTCGCCTTGCGCGAACGCGTGGCGTTTCCGCTCGAGCAAATCAAGCCGGCTCTCGTCACGTTCAAGAACGTGTTCCTCGGCCCGCAGGCGCCGAATGCGCCCGAAGCGGCGATCCTGTCGACCTGCAACCGCACCGAGCTCTATTGCGCGACCGATGATCGGGCCGCGCGCGAAGGCGCGATTCGCTGGCTGTCCGAGTACCACAAGATTCCGGTCGAAGAACTCGCGCCGCACGTCTATGCGCTGCCGCAGTCGGAAGCCGTCCGTCACGCATTCCGCGTCGCGTCGGGCCTCGATTCGATGGTGCTCGGCGAAACGCAGATCCTCGGCCAGATGAAGGACGCGGTGCGCACGGCCACCGAAGCCGGTGCGCTCGGCACCTATCTGAACCAGTTGTTCCAGCGCACGTTCGCGGTCGCGAAGGAAGTGCGCGGCACGACCGAGATCGGCGCGCAGTCGGTGTCGATGGCCGCCGCCGCGGTGCGCCTCGCGCAGCGCATCTTCGAAAAGGTGTCCGATCAGCGCGTGCTGTTCATCGGCGCGGGCGAGATGATCGAGCTTTGCGCAACGCACTTCGCCGCGCAAAGCCCGCGCGAGCTCGTGATCGCGAACCGCACGGCCGAACGCGGCCAGCGGCTCGCCGAACGCTTCAACGGCCGTGCGATGCCGCTGTCGGACCTGCCGGCCCGCATGCACGAGTTCGACATCATCGTGTCGTGCACCGCGTCGACGCTGCCGATCATCGGCCTCGGCGCGGTCGAGCGCGCGGTGAAGGCGCGCCGGCACCGGCCGATCTTCATGGTCGACCTCGCGGTGCCGCGTGACATCGAGCCCGAGGTCGGCAAGCTGAAGGACGTGTTCCTCTATACCGTCGACGATCTCGGCGCGATCGTGCGCGAAGGCAACGCATCGCGCCAGGCCGCGGTCGCGCAGGCCGAGACGATCATCGAGACGCGCGTACAGAATTTCATGCAATGGCTCGACACGCGCAGCGTCGTGCCGGTGATCCGTCACATGCATACGCAGGCCGACGCGCTGCGCCGCGCGGAAGTCGAGAAGGCACAGAAGCTGCTCGCACGCGGCGACGATCCGGCCGCCGTCCTCGAAGCGCTGTCGCAGGCGCTCACCAACAAGCTGATCCATGGCCCGACGAGCGCGCTCAACCGCGTGAACGGCGCCGACCGCGATTCGCTGATCGACCTGATGCGCGGCTTCTACCAGCACGCGCCGCGCTCGAACGACCCGTCCGGCCACTAGCGCCGGCCGGCTGCCCTGCCGCCGGCCGCGAGCCGGCCTATCCTTTTCGAATACCCTTGCCCGGGAGCGCCGCTCCACACCATGAAAACGAGCATGCAACGCAAGCTCGACCAGCTGTCCACCCGGCTGGCCGAACTGAACGACCTGCTGAGCCGCGAAAACGTCACGGCCGATCTCGACCAGTACCGCAAGCTGACGCGCGAACACGCGGAGCTCGGCCCCGTCGTCGAGCAGTACGCGCTGTGGCGCCAGTCGCGCAATGACGAGACGGCCGCGCAGGAACTGCTCGCCGATGCGTCGATGCGCGATTTCGCGGAAGACGAGATCCGCAGCGCACGCGAACGCATGGCGCGCCTCGAAGGCGAGCTGCAGAAGATGCTGCTGCCGAAGGATCCGAACGACGACCGCAACATCTTCCTCGAAATCCGCGCGGGCACCGGCGGCGACGAATCGGCGCTGTTCGCGGGCGACCTGCTGCGCATGTACCTGCGCTTCGCGGAGCGCCAGCGCTGGCAGGTCGAGATGATGTCGGAAAGTCCGTCGGATCTCGGCGGCTACAAGGAAGTGATCGTCCGGATCGCGGGCCAGGGCGCGTATTCGCGCCTGAAGTTCGAATCGGGCGGCCATCGCGTGCAGCGCGTGCCGGCCACCGAGACGCAGGGGCGCATTCACACGTCCGCGTGCACGGTCGCGGTGATGCCGGAAGCCGACGAGATCGGCGAGGTCGAGATCAACCCGGCCGACCTGCGGATCGACACGTTCCGCGCGTCCGGCGCGGGCGGCCAGCACATCAACAAGACCGATTCCGCGGTGCGCGTCACGCACATCCCGACCGGGATCGTCGTCGAGTGCCAGGACGATCGCTCGCAGCACAAGAACAAGGATCGCGCGCTGAAGGTGCTCGCCGCGCGCATCAAGGACAAGCAGTATCACGAGCAGCACGCGAAGGAAGCGGCGACGCGCAAGAGCCTGATCGGCTCGGGCGACCGTTCGGAACGGATTCGCACGTACAACTTCCCGCAGGGCCGGATGACCGACCACCGGATCAACCTGACGCTGTACCGGCTCGAAGCGCTGATGGACGGCGATCTCGACGAACTGATCGGTGCGCTCGTCAGCGAGCACCAGGCCGAACTGCTCGCGTCGCTCGGCGACACCGACTGAGGCCGCGATGCACGACACCACCGCCGACGATCTGCTGCGCGCGTCGCCGCTCGACCCGGTCGATGCACGCGTGCTGCTCGCGTACGCGCTCGGCTGGACCCGCACGCAGCTGATCACGCGCGGCGACGCGCCGCTCGAGGCGGCCGCAGTCGAACGCTACCGCGCGCTCGAAGCGCGCCGCGTGGCCGGCGAGCCGGTCGCGCAGCTCGTCGGGATGCGCGAATTCTTCGGCCGGCCGTTCGACGTGACGCCCGACGTGCTGATTCCGCGCCCCGAAACCGAACTGCTCGTCGAAGCGGCGCTCGACGCGATCGATGGCCGCCCGCATCCGGCCGTGCTCGATCTCGGCACCGGCAGCGGCGCGATCGCCGTGTCGATCGCGGCCGAACGGCCCGACGCGCGCGTGTGGGCGCTCGACCGGTCCGCTGCCGCACTCGACGTCGCGCGGCGCAACGCGGACAAGCTGCTCGATGCGCGCCGCCCCGGCGGCCCGCTGCAGTGGCTGCAGAGCGACTGGTACGCCGCGCTCGATCCCGCGCTCGCATTCGACACGATCGTCAGCAATCCGCCGTACATCGCACGGCACGATCCGCACCTCGAGCAGGGCGACCTGCGTTTCGAGCCGCGCGGCGCGCTGACCGACGACGCCGACGGCCTGAGCGCGATCCGCACGATCGTCGCGGGCGCCGGCGCCTGTCTGAAACCGGGCGGCACGCTATGGATCGAGCACGGCTACGATCAGGCCGAAGCCGTCCGCGCACTGCTCGAGTCGCGCGGCTTCGTCGCGGTCGAATCGCTCGCCGATCTCGCCGCGATCGAACGCACGACGGGCGGCCGCCTGCCCGGCTGACGGCCGGCCCGTCCGGTTGAAATCCGCTATCATTTCGTTCTAACGCCCCGCAAACGCAAGGTCAGTCATGGACACCCAACAACGTATCAAGCAAATCGTCGACGAAAACCAGGTCGTGCTCTTCATGAAGGGCAACGCGCAATTCCCGATGTGCGGCTTCTCCGGCCGCGCCGTGCAGGTGCTGAAAGCCTGCGGCGTCGACCAGTTCAAGACGGTCAACGTGCTGGAGGACGACGAAATCCGCCAGGGCATCAAGGAATTCTCGAACTGGCCGACCATCCCGCAGCTGTACGTGAAGGGCGAATTCATCGGCGGCTCGGACATCATGATGGAGATGTACCAGTCGGGCGAACTGCAGCAACTGTTCGCCGCCGCGTAACGCCCCCTTCCCGATGGCATTTCCCAGCGCGCCGCGACGCCGGCTGATCGTCGCGATCACCGGCGCCACCGGCGCGGTCTACGGCGTGCGGCTGCTCGAACTGCTGCGTGCCGCCGGCGGCGTCGAAACGCATCTGCTGGTGTCGAACGCCGGCTGGCTCAATATCCAGCATGAACTGAAGCTGTCGAAGGCCGACGTCGAAAGCCGTGCGGACGTCGTGCATTCGGTGCGCGATGTCGGCGCGACGATCGCGTCGGGCTCGTTCGCGACCGACGGGATGGTGATCGCTCCGTGCTCGATGAAGACGCTCGCGAGCGTCGCGCACGGGCTGTCGGACAACCTGATCACACGCGCGGCCGACGTCACGCTGAAGGAACGCCGCCGTCTCGTGCTGATGGTGCGCGAAACGCCGTTCAACCTCGCGCATCTGCGCAACATGACCGCCGTGACCGAAATGGGCGGCATCGTGTTCCCGCCGCTGCCCGCGTTCTACGCGATGCCGAAGACGATCGACGAACTCGTCGATCAGACCGTCACGCGCGTGCTCGACCTGTTCGCGCTCGGCGCGCCGATGACGGCGCCGTGGACGGGGATCCGGCCAGCTCAGTAAGCGCTTCGATGCGGCGCGTTCCGCGTTATTCTTCCGCGATCTTCGCCGATCCCCTCCGATCAAGCAGCCTTCCCGCGCGATGTACTGCTCGCGCGATTCAATCCGCGGAGGCGCCTGGAATCGCGACAATTATCAACCAACGCGATTCAATCAAATTCACACACGATTGTTTATCAATGCACGGTGTGCGCCTATAGTCACAGGCAGACCCTTTTGCAGGCTTCCCATCATGAATCGCTTGCCCTCGCTGTATCTGTCCCACGGCGCGCCGACGCTGCCGATCGACCCGACGCTGCCGTCGGGCGCGTTCACGCACCTCGGCGCCGAACTGCCGCGCCCGAGCGCGGTGCTGATGCTGTCCGCGCATTGGGGCACGCAGCGGCCCGTCGCGAGCATCGCCGCGCACCCTGAAACGATCCACGACTTCTATGGCTTCCCGCAGGCGCTGTACGACATCCGCTACCCGGCGCCGGGCGCGCCGGACGTCGCCGAGGGCGCGGCCGCGCTGCTGAACGACGCCGGCATCGCGACGGCGACGACCGAGCACGGCCTCGATCACGGCGCGTGGGTGCCGATGCTGCTGATGTTTCCGGAGGCCGACGTGCCCGTCGCGCAGCTGTCGATCCAGCCGCGCGCGGACGCCGCCCATCATTTCGCGCTCGGCCGTGCGCTGCGTCCGCTGCGCGACGAAGGCGTGATGGTGATCGGCTCGGGCCAGATCACGCACAACCTGCGCGCGGCCGACTTCGGCGCGGCGCCCGAGGACGCGGACCCGCGCGTCGCGGAATTCACCGACTGGTTCGAAGCCAGGCTCGCCGCGCGCGACGTCGACGCGCTGCTCGACTATCGCCGTCAGGCGCCGCACGCTGCGCTGATGCATCCGACCGACGAACATCTGTTGCCGGTGTTCACCGCGCTCGGCGCGGCCGATGACGACTACCGGCTCGGCATCCAGTCGCTCGGCACGTATCAGCGCGTGCTCGCGATGACGAACTACGTGTTCGCGAGCGCGGCCGCCTGAGCTGCGCGGCACGGCCCGCGAGCGCGCCACAAACAAAAAGCCCGTCCGAGCGATGCTCGGGCGGGCTTTTTTGCACTTCCTGCCGCCGCCGATTCCGGCGGCAGGTCAGGCGTCGTCAGACACCGACTCCTTCGAGGATCTCGTCGTGCGACTCGCGCTCGTCGAGATACTTGGTCCGGTAGCCCGTGTTCACGCCCCAGAAGTAGAACACCAGCGAGATCGCCGCGACGACCAGCATGTCCCAGCCGTACGGCAGCACGCCGTAACCGCCGAACTCCTTGCTGCCGATCAGCGACAGCACGGCCATCGTCGGCAGGTACGCGACCAGCCACCATGCGGCCTTCAGGTCGGCGCCCCAGCCGGTCCAGCCCGACTTCGCCTGGAAGTAGAAGTACACCGGCAGCGCGACGATCATCAGCAGGATGATCTCGCCCGTCAGCGGCCACTTCGCCCAGTACAGAATCAGCGACGCGCACACGAACGCGAACGGCGCGATCAGTTTCATCAGCGGAATCGACAGCGGACGCTCGATGTCGGTCGCCGCACGGCGCAGCGCCATCAGGCTGATCGGGCCGGTCAGGTACGAGATCACCGTCGCGACCGAAATCACCGCCGCGAGCGAGCTCCAGCCGCGGAAGAAGAACAGGAAGATGAACGACACGAGCAGGTTGAACCACATCGCCTGGCGCGGCACGCCGTAGATCGGGTGCACGTTGCCGAACATCTTCGGCATCGTGTTGTTGCGCTCCATCGCATAGATCATGCGGGTGGTCGTCGCCATGTAGGTCGTGCCGGTGCCGCTCGGGCTGATGAATGCATCGACGTACAGCAGGATCGCGAGCCAGTTCAGGTTCAGCGCGATCGCGAGTTCCGCGAACGGCGACGAGAAGTTGAAGTGCGCCCAGCCCTTCGCGACGTCGGCCGGATTCACCGAGCCGATGTACGCCATCTGCAGCAGCACGTAGATCACGAGTGCGAGCAGGATCGACGTGATCACCGCGAACGGCACGCTGCGCGACGGATTGCGCGCTTCACCGGCGAGGTTCACCGGGCTCTGGAAGCCGTTGAACGCGAACACGATGCCGCTCGTCGCAACCGCGGTCAGCACGGCCGACCAGCCGTACGGCGCGAAGCTCGCGCTCGATGCGGTGCCGAGGTTTTCCGAATGGAAGCTCGTCAGCATCAGGCCGAGGATCGTGAGGCCGGGGATCAGGAACTTGAAGATCGTGATCGCGGTGTTTGCCCGCGCGAACGCCTTGACGCCCCAGTAGTTCAGCATGAAATAGATGACGACCAGCACGGCCGACAGCAGCAGGCCGAGGGTCTGCAACTCGCCGTTCACGAACAGCGCATGCGCCCACGGATACGGCCACGTGCTCATGTACTGGATCGACGCTTCCGCTTCGATCGGGATCACCGACACGATCGCGATCCAGTTCGCCCACGCGCTGATGAAGCCCACCAGCGAACCGTGCGAGTAGCGCGCGTAGCGCACCATGCCGCCGGATTCCGGGAACATCGCGCCGAGCTCGGCGTACGTCAGCGCAATCGCGAGAATCACGACCGCGCCGATGATCCATGCGCAAATCGCCGCCGGACCGGCGATCTTCGCGGCCTTCCAGGCGCCGAACAGCCAGCCCGAGCCGATAATCGAACCCAGCCCCGTCAGCATCAGTGCAAACGGGCCGATGTTCCGTTGAATAGAACTCTTCACATCCTCTCCTGTGTCTCAAAAAGCACGGTCGGCCTGCTGCCCGGGATCGGCTCGGACAGCGCCGCGCATGCCATTTTGGGGGGAGGGTCACCCGATCGGGGCAACCCGTCCACGCGGCGCGTAGTTTAACGGTTGCACCTGCAAGTTGGCGCCAAAATCGTTCGGCCCCTACAAAAAATTCGCATCGCTTGCAAGCTTTGTAAACCTGAACTCCGCAATAACCCTGAGTGCATGGAAATCCGGTTGACCGCAGGACCGATTAGCCGTATAAACAACGTTGCAGGATTTCAAGCGGCGAGTGAATTGGTTCTTTCGTAGTTCGCCCATCAACGGTACTCCGGTTGGTCCCATTACCCCCTTCCTTGATTTTCCGCACCCCATGGGCTTCGGCCCCGTTTTATCTTTTTAGGAACAAGTAACATGGCAACCGGTACCGTCAAGTGGTTCAATGACGCAAAGGGCTTCGGCTTCATCACCCCGGAAGGCGGCGGCGACGATCTGTTCGCGCACTTCTCGGAAATCCGCGTCGAAGGCTTCAAGACGCTGCAAGAAAACCAGAAGGTTGAATTCGAAGTGAAGACGGGCCCGAAGGGTCTGCAAGCTGCGAACATCCGTCCGGTCTAAGTTCGGCGCGATATTTCGTGTAAAAAAGCCCCGCTTCGGCGGGGCTTTTTGTTTTCCGGCGCGGCATGCAGGCGGCCGGCGCCGGCCGGATGGCCTTCGGCCGTTCAGCCGAACAGCCGTTGCGCGTGAATGCCGAGCCCGGTCGCGACGCTCGCGAGGCGATCGCCGAACACCGGCTGCGCGTCCGGGAATGCGCCGGCGAGCGCGCCCGACAGGAACGCAAGGCCGGTCGAGCCGCCGGTGAAATACAGCGCGCCGAGGTCGCGCGGCGCCACGCCCGCAAGCCGCACCGTTTCGCGCGCCGCTTCGACGATGCGCGCGGTATCGTCGACGCTCGCGTCGACGAGGCGCTTCGCGTCGAACGCGATCTGCAGATCCTCTTCGACGTCGTTCAGGTCGATCATCGTCTCGCCGCCCGCCGCCACGCCGATCTTCGCTTCTTCCGCGCGCGCCATCAGCGCGTGCCCGAGCCGCTGCTCGACCACGCGCGTCAGCCGGTCGTGCTGCCGCACGTCCTGGTACAGGTGCTTCATCAGCTTCAGTTCGCCGAGCCGCTTCGGCGTGTAGACCGTGTTGATCAGGTGCCAGGTCGCCAGGTCGAAGTAGATGCGGTTCGGCAGTTCGCGCCCCTCGGGATCGAGCGAACGGTAGCCGAACGCGGGCAGGATCGCCGCCAGTTCGACGCGCCGGTCGTAATCGGTGCCCGCGACGTGCACGCCGTGGTGCGCGAGCACGTCGTCCTTGCGCTCGAGGCGCGCCATCCGCTCCGGCCCCACCCGGACCAGCGAAAAGTCCGACGTGCCGCCGCCGATGTCGGCGACCAGCACCAGCCGCTCGGCCTGCTGGCGCGACTCGTAGTCGAACGCCGCGGCGATCGGCTCGTACTGGAAATGCACGTCCGTGAAGCCGACCGAGCGCGCGGCGGCTTCCAGCTGGTTCTGCGCGAGGCGGTCCGCGCGCGGATCTTCATCGACGAAGAACACCGGGCGGCCGAGCACCGCGCGGCCGATCGGCGCGCCGGCGTGAGCCTCCGCCTTGCGCTTCAGGTGCGTCAGGAAGCGCGCGATGATCTCCGTGTACGCCATCGCGCTGCCATCGCCGAGATCGGTCGTGGTCTCCGCGAGCGGCGAGCCGAGAATGCTCTTCATCGACCGCATCAGGCGGCCGTCGAAACCGTCGATATAGGATGCGAGCGCCGCGCGGCCGAATTCGACCGTCTCCTCGTCGTTGTTGAAGAAGATCGCGGTGGGCAGCGTCAGGTGATCGCCCTCGACGGGCGCGAGACGCATGCCGTCGCCGCCGGGCAGCGCCACGGCGGAATTGGACGTGCCGAAATCGATCGCGCAGTAAGTCATGGGAAGGTGCCGCAGCATGGCCGGCGCGAAAACGGAAAGGACGGGCTTTTTAACATGAAGCCCGCCGGATCACAACCGGGCCGGGCAGCGGTGCCGCGCCGCCGGCCGGCGGCGGCACTCGTTCGCTCAAGCGCGCATCCCGCGCGCCGGCAACCGGTACGGAGGCGGACGGCGCGCGTCGCGCGTGCGCGTCCGCTTGCGAAATCAGGCCGCGGCGTCGAAGCCCTTCTTCCACGCGCCCGCATAGACGACTTCGCCAATCGGATGACGCGTGCGCGGCGCCTTTTCGCGATCGCGCAGCACCGGATCGAGCTTGTCGACGTTGCCGTAGTGGCCGAGCGAGATGATCGCCGGGATCGCAACGTCGGCCGGAATCTGGAATTCGTCGCGGAACGCCTTCGCGTCGAAGCCGCTCATCTGATGCGCGGCAAGGCCCAGCGCATGGGCCTGCAGCACCAGCGACATCGCCGCCGCACCCGCGTCGTACAGCGCGGTCGGTGCCGGCTCGCCCTTCGGCGTGAGCGTGTGCGCGGTCACGGCGATCAGCACCGGCGCCGGCGCGTTCCAGCCCTGGTTGAACGGGACCAGCGTCGCGAATGCGCGCTTGAACGCTGCTTCGTCTTGCGTACGGTCGAACACGATGAAGCGCCACGGTTGCGCGTTGTACGCGGACGGCGCCCAGCGCGCGGCTTCGAGCACCGCGTGCAGATCGGCGGCGCTCACGGGCGCGTCCGAATACGCGCGCGGGCTCCAGCGGCCCGCGATCAGTTCGTGAATCGAAACAGTGGTGGGAGCAGGTTTGACGGACATGCGGTTCCTCGCTGACATCGATGAAGGGGCGCGAACGCCCCGGCGAACCGCAAGCATAACCGCTTGCGCCGCGACGCGCCCGCTCGTCCCGCGCAATGCAAATCACCGATCCTGCGTTGACCGGCCGCACCGGCCGGCCGCCCGCGTGCGCAGGCTGGCGGGAGCGGCGCGCTCAGGCCGGCTGCGCGGCCGCGCGCGACGGGCCGCGGTTGATCCGCAGCACGATCAGCGCACCGATGATGCACAGTCCGCCCGAGATCATCGACGCGATCGTATAGGTGCCGAGGCTCGCGCGCAGCAGCCCCGCGCCGAGCGCCGCGAACGCCGCGCCGAGCTGGTGGCCGGCGACGATCCAGCCGAACACGACCGGCGCCGCGGCCTTGCCGAACACGTCGGTGGCGAGCCGCACGGTCGGCGGGACCGTCGCGATCCAGTCGAGCCCGTAGAACATCGCGAACAGCGGCAGCCCGAAAAAATCGATGCCGAACGCATGCGGCAGGTAGATCAGCGACAGCCCGCGCAGCCCGTAGTACCAGAACAGCAGCACGCGGTTGTCGTAGCGGTCGGACAGCCAGCCCGACAGCGTCGTGCCGAACAGGTCGAACACGCCCATCGCCGCGAGCAGCGACGCGCCCTGCACTTCGGTCATCCCGTAGTCGCTGCACATCGCGATCAGGTGCGTGCCGACATAGCCGTTGGTGCTCGCGCCGCAGATGAAGAAGCTGAAGAACAGCAGCCAGAAATCGCGCGAGCGGCTCGCCGTCAGCAGCGTGCGGAACGCGACCGCGAGCGGGTTCTCCTTCGTCGCGTCGGGTGCCGCCGGCGCATCGTCCGGCTCGCCGTACGGACGCAGCTCCACGTCGGCCGGCCGCTCCGGCAGCAGGAACGCGACCAGCGGAATCACGATCGCGGCCGCCACCGCGACGACCAGCACGACGGGCCGCCAGCCATGACGCTGCGCGATCGCCGCGAGCATCGGCAGGAACACGAGCTGGCCGGTCGCCGTGCTCGCGGTCAGGATGCCCATCACGAGGCCGCGCCGCGCATGGAACCAGCGTGTGACGAACGTCGCGGACAGCGTCAGCGCAACGACGCCGGTCGAGCAGCCGACCATCAGGCCCCAGATCACCACCATCTGCCAGCTCTGCGTCATCATCGACGACAGCGCGACGCCCGCGCTCATCGTCACCAGCGCGGTCAGGATCGTCGGCCGCAGCCCGAAACGCTGCATCGCCGCGGCCGCGAACGGCCCCGTCAGCCCATACAGCGCGATGTTCACCGAAATCGCCAGCGAAATCGCCGCGCGGCTCCAGCCGAGCTCGCGCTCGAGCGGCACCATCAGTACGCTCGGCGTCGCGCGCGTGCCGGCCGCCGCCAGCAGGATCAGGAAAACCACCGCCGCCGCGAGCCATCCATAGTGGAAGCGCCCGCCGATTCGTGTCACTGCCCAGTTCATGTTGTCGCTCTCCAGTTTGCGGGCCGGCGCCCGCGCGCCTGCCCCGCCTCACCACCAGGCCACCTCCGCCGCACGCTGCATCGGCTGACCCGGGCCGATACCTGGCTTTTTCCGTCGATCCGGCGGCATTGTTACCGCTCGGTCACAAGTGTGTTGCGATCGTAGTGACCAGTCGGTAACATGTCAAGCAATTCATCACGCAGTCGAGGGTCATCATGTCGGGCATCGAGGCCGCCAACAAGCCGCCAGCACGCCGCACGCGCCGGCCGATCGCCGCGGCCGCCGCGCAGGAACACCTGCTGCGCGCCGCCGAGGAGCTGTTTTACAAGGAAGGCGTGCGTGCAGTGGGCGTCGAGGCGGTCGTGGAACGCGCGGGCGTCAACAAGATGAGCCTGTACCGCCAGTTCGCGTCGAAGGACGAGCTGATCCTCGCGTATCTCGAGCGGATGGACGCGTGCTTCTTCGAGCGGCTCGACTCGAGCGTCGCGAAGCATCCGGGCCAGCCGAAGGCGCAGCTGATCCAGTATTTCGTCGACCTCGCCGAGCGCGCGACGCAAAAGGACTATCGCGGCTGCCCGTTCGTCAACGTCGCAGCGGAATTCCCGGATGCGTCGCATCCGGCGCGCGAGCGCGTCGCGCAGAACAAGGAACAGCTGATGAAGCGGCTCGTCGCGCTGTGCGAAGGCGCGGGCGCGCGGCAGCCGAAGGCGCTCGCCGATGCACTCGCGCTCGTCGTCGAAGGCATCTACGCGGCCAGCCAGACCTACCGGCATGGTGAAACGCCGATCGGCACCGCCCCGGCGCTGGTGACGCAGCTGATCGAAGCGGCATGCGCGTGACGGGCCGCGCATGTCAAAGCCCGGCGTGCGCGCGCCGGCTACAATGCGGCCCTCGCCGCCGTTCCGCCCGATAGCCTTCGCCATGACCGACCCCCGCCCCGACTCGCACGACGACATCCTCGCCGCCACCCGGCACTGGCTCGCGCGCGCGGTGATCGGGCTCAATCTGTGCCCGTTCGCGAAGAGCGTCTATGTGAAGGAACAGGTGCGCTATGCGATCAGCGAAGCGACGACACTGGAAGACGCGCTCGCCGATCTCGAGACCGAACTGCGCACGCTGGAGGCCGCGGATGCGCAGCAGGTCGACACGACGCTCGTGATCTATCCGCGCGTTTTCGCGGATTTCGTCGACTACAACGACGCGCTGTTCTTCGCCGACCGGCTCGTGCAGCAACTGCGGCTCGACGGCGTGCTGCAGATCGCGAGCTTCCATCCCGAGTACCGGTTCGAAGGCAGCGAAGCCGACGACATCGAGAACTACACGAACCGCGCGCCGTACCCGATCCTGCACCTGCTGCGCGAGGACAGCATCGCGCGCGCGGTCGACGCGTTTCCGGACGCGTCCGCGATCTACGAGAAAAACCAGGAAACGCTGCGCCGCCTGGGGCACGACGGCTGGCGCGAATGGATGCGCCGACCGGGCGACGACGTGTGAGGCATCGCGCGGCGGCCTGGTAATGCGCGACAGACGCATTGGCCGCTCGGTCGGCTCGGCCGCTCCGCGCGGTCGATTCGATCAGCGCGATCGCACGGTCGGTTCGGTCGGTTCGGTCGGCTCGCTCGCACGGCCGGTTCGGTCGGGGTACGGTCGGGGTACGGTCGGGGTTCGGTCGGGGTTCGGCCGGTTCGGTCGACTCAGTCGCCGCGATCAGTTCGGCCGCTCGGCCGGCCCGTTCCGCTCAGTCCGCAGCCGGCTCGACGGCCGCGCCGGACGCCGCCGCGGGCGCCGGCACGAAGAAGCGCTCGTTCAGCTCGGCAAGCCCGAACATCGCGAGGATCTCGTTCAGCCGCTCGCCGGGCTTGCGGCGCGGCAGGTTCTTGTACTGCGCGATGATCAGCTCGTTCTTCATCGAATGCTCCCAGCCGACCAGCTCCGTCACGCTCACCTGATAGCCGTGCGCCTCGAGCTGCAGGCAGCGCAGCACGTTGGTGATCTGGCTGCCGAATTCGCGCGTGTGCAGCGGATGCCGCCACACTTCCGTCAGCGCATTCGCGAGCGACTTGCCCTTGTTCTTGCGCAGCACGCCCGCGACTTCCGCCTGGCAGCACGGCACCAGCACGATGTGCTGCGCGCGCTTCGCGAGCGCGAACCGGATCGCGTCGTCGGTCGCCGTGTCGCACGCATGCAGGGCGGTAACGACGTCGACCGTCTCGGGCAACTGCGGCGACGTGATCGAATCGGCGACCGACAGGTTCAGGAACGACATGCCGCCGAACCCGAGTCGCGCGGCGAGCTCGGTGGAGCGCGCGACGAGTTCCTCGCGCGTCTCGATCCCGTACACGTGCGACGCGAATGCCGGCGTGCCGTGCCCCGGCTGCTGCTTGAAGAAGAGGTCGTACAGGATGAAGCCGAGATACGACTTGCCGGCCCCGTGATCGACGAGCGTCACGGCGCCTTTGTCGGCCTGCACGCTCGCGAGCAGCGGCTCGATGAACTGGAACAGGTGATAGACCTGCTTCAGCTTGCGGCGGCTGTCCTGGTTCAGCTTGCCGTCGCGGGTCAGGATATGCAGTTCCTTCAGCAGCTCGACGGACTGCTCCGGACGGATTTCGTAGGTCTTGTTGGACATCGTGCAGCGGCGCCGGGCCACGGTCGGTCGACCACGGCCCGGCGGCGGGAATTCGTGAGGAATGGCGACAGTTTACCGAAAATGCGCGATCAGGCCCGCGCGCCGAGCCGCCACAGCGACGTGACCTCGGCGCGGCGCGCCGCGTGCAGCGGATCGTCCGCATCGGCCGACTTCGGGTGCGCGGGCCGGATGTCGTCGCGGCCGAGCACGACGAGACCGGCTGCGTCGATCCATTGCAGCAGCGTGTCGCGCGGGCGCAGGCCGAGGTGCTCCGCGAAATCGGACAGGATCAGCCAGCCTTCGCCGCCCGGCTCCAGGTGGTCGGCGAGCCCCGCGAGGAAGCCGCGCAGCATGCGGCTGTCGGGATCGTAGACCGCGTATTCGATCGGCGCACTCGGACGGGCCGGCACCCACGGCGGGTTGCAGACGACGAGCGGCGCGCGGCCGGCCGGGAACAGGTCGGCTTCGACGACCTCGACACGATCGGCATGGCCGAGCCGCGCGACGTTCTCGCGCGCGCAGGCGAGCGCGCGCGGATCCTGGTCGGTCGCGACGATGCGCTCGACGCCGCGCGACGCGAGCACGGCCGCGAGCACGCCGGTGCCCGTGCCGATGTCGAACGCGAGCGACGTCGCGGGCAGCGGCGCGCGTGCGACGAGCTCGACGTATTCGCCGCGCACCGGCGAGAACACGCCGTAATGCGGATGGATCGGTGCGCCGCCGAGCGCCGGAATCGGCACGCCCTTCTTGCGCCATTCGTGCGCGCCGACGAGCCCGAGCAGTTCGCGCAGCGACACGACCGACGGCGCGCCGCCCGGGCCGTACGCTTCCTCGCACGCGGCGCGCACGTCCGGCGCGCGGCGCAGCGGAATCGTGTAGTCGGCATCGAGCGGGATCAGCAGCATCCCGAGCGTGCGCGCGCGCTGCGATTGCGCGAGCCGGTGCAGGTTGAACGCGTCGACGCCGGCCGCGGCCTTCGCCTTCTTCGGCTTGCGTTCGACGCGGCGCGCCATCGCCTGCACGAGCTGACGCGCATTCTGGAAATCGCCCTGCCAGACGAGCGCGGTGCCCTCGCAGGCGAGGCGGTATGCGGCGTCGGCGCTGACGCGGTCGTCGGCGGGTACGGCGCGCTTGGGCGGCGGCACGCCGGCTTCGGAGCGCCAGCGCACGGCATGTTCGGCGCCGTCGGCGTCGGTCCAGTGGAAAACGGGGAAATCGGTCACGCGAGCTCGGCTACGGTTGGCTTCAGACAGGCGGTGGAAACCCACCGCGCGGACGACACCATACCGCGCTTTGCCCGCCCCGGCAAAACGCGCGCCCCGGCACCGGCTGCAAGCGCTCGCGCCGGCGCACGCGTCCGTCGGGCGAGATCGTGGGTGTCCCGCCCGAAGCGTGGCGCTTGACGGCCGCGCCGCCGTTCACGCGGCCTTGCGCGCTCGTGTACGTTTCGCTCGTGCCGATCATCTCGTGGTTCGCCGCCTTCCCTTCAGGTCGAACCTGGGTTCGCCGTTGCGCGCGGCCTTGCGCTCATCACGCGCGTGCAGCGGCGCATGCTCCCGCACCGACGCGATTCCGCAACTCGCAGCGTCAGCCACCCCATCCGGGCGCGGTCGGCATCCGCAACGTGCCTGCGTCGCTGAACCGCACGCTGCCGAGCACGCCACCCGCCAGCCGGCCGCGCAGCGCATACGGCAGCTCGCCGTTCGCCGCCGCGCCGGGCAGGTTCCACGCCTGCCGCGCGGCGGCGAACGCCGAAACCGAAACGGGCACGTCGATCACTGCCTCGCCGAAGCGCGGCACGACGCCGGAGCGGTCGCTGACGCCGCTCGCGAACTGCGTCCCGTTCAGGTCCAGCGCAACCGAAATGCCGTCGTACTCGATCGGCGTGTCATTCGGGTTCTGCACGCGCAGCTTCAGGCTGAAGCGCATCTCGAGCCCCTGCCCGACGAGCGGGTCGAGCCCGGCCACGGTCACGTTCACGGGTTCGCGCGCGAGGCCCGCGCAGCCGCCGAGCAGCAGCACGGCGGCGAACAGCAACAGCGCGGCGCGCAGCGGCGCGATTCGGAACAGGCTGCGTGGCATCGATGGCCTCCTAGCGGGAATCGATCGTCAGGGCGTCGATGCATTGTACCGACCGAACCCGCAACGCGCCGATTCGTAGTTTCAGCGCACCGCCGAGATCGTTAATAGATTAAAACTACGGAAACAAAGGCTGAACTAAAAAGCGAATTAATGCCTTCCGGCATTCAATGGCCCACGCAAAACGCAATCGAATCACTTTCTAATTTTTTCGTTTCCTTTACCCAAAACCATCAAGTATATTTACGCATCCTTCGAGCAGGCCGACAAACCTTCAAGCCGCATGACGGCGATTTTACGGAACGGCGACACGCCGTCCTTCCGTCCTGCGGCCTGGTACGGCCAGCCCCGTGGGTCGTCGGTTCAAACGGAATGCATGCCCGCGCAGGGCGGGCGGCCCGGTGTCGTGCGCGCGAAATCAATTCAGTACAACCCGCGCCCGGCCATTTTGAACCGGCAAGTTAACCGACATCCGGAAACACAGAGGGGGCAGTAAACCATGATTACCTTCACGTAGTCGGCCGCCGTCTTTTCGAATAAACCGTCATTGGCATTTCTCGTCGCCGTTGATTAACGGCGAGGGATTCCTTTTGCCGGCGTTTTCGCAGCACTGAACGATTCCTTCAACAATCGAGGTTTCAGTCATGTCGATCAACATTCACAAGATGCGTTATCTGCCGCTGGTCGCCGCGCTCGCTCTCGCCGGGTGCGGCGGCGACGACGGCGGCGTGGGCTCGGCTTCCGCACTCAGCTCCGCCGGCGCGCCGCATTCGAGTTCGTCGCCCGCCGCCAACACGCCGCCGAGTGCCTCCAACGTCGACAAGAGCGTGTCGCCGGTCGAGCTGCCGGACACCGTCGTGCCGGTCAACTACCGGCTGTGGTTCCGTCCGAACGACGCGCTGAACGCGTTCGACGGGCGCGCCGACGTCGAGATCAAGGTGCTGAAGCCGGTCAACAACATCGTGGTCGCCGGCCACCGGATCAAGTTCACGAACGGCCGCATCACGCTGCAGCCGGGCAACATCCAGCTGATCGCGACGCCGCAGGACAAGGGCGACTTCTACCAGCTGCGCCCCGTCGCCGGCACGATCGCGCCGGGCAACTACTCGCTGCACATGGAGTGGTCGGGCATCATCAACTTCAAGTCGTATGACGATCCGGTCAATCAGACGGGCGGCAGCTGCGGCGACGATCCATATCCGGGCTGCTCGGCCGCGGAAGGCGTGTTCCGCGTCGACCTGAAGGGCACCGACGGCACGACGAGCGGCGCGATCCTCACGCAGGGCGAAACCAACCTGTCGCGCCAGTGGTTCCCGGGCTGGGACGAGCCGGCGTTCCGCCCGACCTATGAAGTGACGGCCGAAGTGCCGCAGAACTGGCGCGTCGTGTCGAACGCGGCGGAGAAGCCGTCGACGAACGTCGGCGGCGGCTACAAGCTCGTTCAGTTCGAGAAGACCCCGCCGATGCCGTCGTACCTGCTGTTCTTCGGCGGCGGCATGTTCGACACCTACGAGGACGACTTCACGAGCCCGCTGCCGGGCGGCAAGGGCGGCCTGCACCTGCGCGTGTTCACGCCGCCGGGCATGAGCGACTGGGCGAAGCCGGCGATGGACCGCACCAAGCAGGCGCTCGACTACTATTACCGCTACACGGGCATCCCGCTGCCGCTGACGAAGTTCGACACGGTCGCCGCGAACGACGCGTTCAAGGAGCAGAAGGACCTGAACTTCGGCGGGATGGAGAACTGGGGCTCGATCCTCGAGTTCGCCGACGACATCCTGCCGCAGCCGGGCCAGCCGATGTCGCGTTACGGTAACGAGGTGCTGACGCACGAAGTCGCGCACCAGTGGTTCGGCGATCTCGTCACGACCGACTGGTGGGACAACGTGTGGCTCAACGAGTCGTTCGCGACGTTCTTCGAGACGAAGACGACGATCCAGTTCTTCCCCGACGAGTTCAGCTGGCTCGACCAGGTGAAGAACAAGTACCGCGTGATCAACCGCGACATCGGCCCGAACGCATTCCCGGTCGCGCCGAACTTCAACGACTGGGCGTCGAACGACTTCGTGCTGAGCGCGAGCGCGTTCACGTACGACAAGGGCGGCCACGTGCTGAAGACGCTCGAGAACTATCTCGGCGAACAGACATTGCGCAAGGGTCTGCAGCAGTACCTGGTCGACTACTCGTTCGGCAACGGCACGCCGAAGCGCCTGTGGGATGCGTTGTCGAAGGCGAGCGGCCAGCCGGTCGGCCCGATCGGCGACAGCTACGTGCGTCAGACGGGCGTGCCGCTGATCTCGCTCGACACACAGTGCGACATGACGAAGAACCAGACGATCGTCACGCTGAAACAGCAGCCGTTCCCGAACAAGAACGCGTATCCGGGCCTGCAATGGACGGTGCCGATCACGCTCGCGTACGGCCAGGGTCTCGCGAAACACACGACGCTCGCGCTGAAGGATACGCAGACGCAGACGCGGATCGACGGCTGCACGGGCGTGGTCGCCGATCCGAGCGGGCTCGACTACTACGTCGTGAACTACAGCGACGCCGCGTGGAGCGGCCTGCTCACGCAGGTCAACAGCTCGACCGATCCGGTGCTGCTCGCGAACCTGAAGAGCGAGGCCGCGCTGCTCGTCGCGAACAACCTCGCGCCGGCTTCGCGTTCGACGTCGATCGGCTCGGTTGCCTCGCCGGCTGCGATGAAGCTGCGTCAGACGCCGAGCTTCGGCGGTATCGCGCCGGCGGTGAAGGAGCGTCCGTCGCTGCGCTATCAGGGCATGTTCAAGCCGCGCAAGACGCTGATCCAGTAACGTCGTTCCGGCCGGCCGGTTCCGCGCGCGTCGCGGCGCCGGCGGGTGTTCGAATCATCACGTCCTTCGACGGGCCTCGCATGCGGGGCCCGTTTTTTTGCGAACGGCGCTAGCGATCCTCGCGCCGGCGGAACGCCCACCACGCGGCAAGCGCGGTGAAGCCGGCGACCAGCAGCACCATCAGCCAGAACCCGTGCTTGTTCTCGGAGAACGGCACGCCGCCGACGTTCATCCCGAAGAAGCCCGCGACGATGTTGATCGGCAGCGCGATCACGGTCACGAGCGTCAGCGTGAACAGCGTCCGGTTGTTCTGCTCGTCGAGCCGCGAACCGATTTCTTCCTGCAACAGCTTGATCCGCTCGTTGAGCCCCGACAGATCGGCGAGCACCAGCGAGAACTCTTCGGTCGATTCGCGCAGCTCCTGCACGTCCTCCGGATGCAGCCACGCGGGCGGCTTCGCGAGCAGCCGGAAGATCGACCCGGGCTCGGGCGCGAGCATGCGTTGCAGCCGCGTCAGCGTGCGGCGCATCGCGCCGAGCTCGATGCGGTTCGACGTGAGCCGTTGCGACAGGAAGCGATCCTCGATGCGGTCGACGTCGACGCTCGTGCGCCGCATGATCTGGATCAGCAGGTCGGCCTGGTCGCGCAGCAGATGCACGAGCAGTTCGGCCGGCGAGCGGAACCGTTCGCCGTCACGCACGCAGGCGCGCAGCGTGTCGACCGAGCGCAGCGGCTTGAGCCGCGCGGTGACCATGATGCGCCGCTCGACGTGCACGAACAGCGTCGCGATTTCCGATGGCGTCAGTTCGAGGTTGAACATCACGTCGTTGACGATCGCGCGCAGCGCGCCGTCTTCCTGCTCGATGCGCGTGGAGCGCGATCCTTCGTGCAGGAATTCGAAGAAGCTGTCCGGCAAGCCGAGGTGCGTGCGCATCCAGCGCTCGCTCGCGCCGTGCGCGAGATTGAAGTGCAGCCAGACGAAGTCGTCCGATGCCGTCGCATCGCCGTCGCGGCACGTGCGCAGCCATGCGGCGGCCGCGTCGGCGTCGAGCATCGCGCCCGATCCGCCGGGGACGAAACGGAATCCGCACACCATGCCGGACGTATCGGCGCCGTAAGTCTGTACGATCAGGTCCATCGTGTCGAAGGTCGTGCGGCGCGCACCGTGCCGCGCACCGCGCGTCGCGGCGCCACGCCGGGAAATGAAAGGAAACGTATGCCCGACCCGTGTGACGCTCTCGTGACACCGTCACATACGGCCGTCTGCGCGTCGGCGGCCGCCGAAAAACAACGCGCCGCCCCTCGGGCGGCGCATGTACGGCGAGCGGGACGGCGTGACGCCGGTTACTGGCGCGTCTCCGACTGCGCGGCGCTCGGGCATGCCGGATCCTTGCCCCAGTGGCCGTCGCAGACGCGCCAGCGGCACAGCTGGTCCTCGAAGAAACCGCGCTCCGAGCAATCCTTCACGCGCGATGCGAGCGAACCGCCGGTCGCGGCCGCGGCCTTGGTCGGCACGGCCTGCGCCTTCTGCGCAGCGGCCTTCTTGTCGGCAGGCTTCGTGCGCGCGACGAGCGCGGCCAGCAGATCCGCATCCGGATCGTCCTTCCCGGTTGCCTTCGCGCTCGCGGTACGCGTCGCCGCTTCGCGACGCTGCTTCTTCGCCTGGGCCAGCTCAGCCTGCTGTTCCTTGTGATGCTTGCGGGCTTCCGCCTTCGCATCGGCCTTTGCATCGGCCTTGCTGCGTGCGGCGACCTTGTCGCCCTTCGCGGCGTCGGCCTTCGCAGATTTCGTCGCTGCCGCCGCCGCAGCCGTCGCGGCAACGGCGCCTGCCGTGGCTGCGCCCGACGCGTCGTCGGCACCGTTCGCGAGCGCACGCGACAGGCGGCTGTCGTCGGCGCCCGGCGCGGACGACGGGGACGATGCGGACGCAACGGTCCGGGATGCGGCGTCGTCGTTGACGATCGTCGCCGGTTGCGCGGCCGGTGCGGCGGACGCGGCATTCTGCGCGACCTGCACGGTGGCGGCGCTGGCCGGCTCTGCCTTCGCGGCGGCCTGCGCGGGTGCGGCGGCCACGACGGCCGGCTCGGCGGCCTGCTGCTGCCAGCGCCATGCGCCCCAGCCGCCGACGGCGACCACGAGCGCGACGACGGCCGCGATCGGCGCCTTCAGCGAACGGCGCGGCGCTTCGGCCGGCGGCGTGACGCGTCCTTCCAGATTCGCGAGAATGCGCGACTGCTGAGGTCCACCCTGGCCTGCCGGTTTGCTATCGGACAACAGGCTCGGCGGGGTTTTCGAATTTGAATTTTCCGGCGCACTCATTCAGCGTCTCATTGAATCCTGGTTTAATTCACCGCGATAATATAGCCCGGCCTCTCAAAGCAGCCTGATTCTAAGAGCAAGCATTGCAAAACACAATCAATTCCAATTTCCGGGGATTTCGTTGATTGCCGTCGCACTCGTCGCCTATTTCGCCGTTGCCGTCGCGGTTGCAGCCCTGTTGCTTTTACCGGGTATCCGCGCGACCGTTTTCGAATCCGTCGCGCAGTTTCACGGCCGCCTGACGCGCCGTGCGAACGATCGCGCCGCCCGCACGCGCAGTCAAATTGTTAAATCGGCAACCGTTACGCGCGGCGCATTAAGCGACGTGCAAAATTTACTGATCCGGCGGCGCTTGATGATTATGGTGTCGGCAGGTATTCTTGCGACGCCGCCATTGGTGGCCATTGCGTTACGCGGTCGGCAATTGTTTCAGTACGACGACACGGCGCGCGTGCCGGACGAGAAGATCGCCGCGCTGCTGCAGGGCGAGCAGCTCGTCCCGCCCCCGCCGTTGCCGCCTGAAGTCTTTGCCACGAAGGAAGTCGAACAGGTGCGGCCTGCGCTGAGAGATGCGAGCCGCGACTGGAATCTGCTGGATCCCGATTTCCGAACGCGTTTGCTGCTGGTCTACAAGATCATGCACGAACAATATGGCTATGAAATGGCGCTGCTGGAAGGTTACCGGAGCCCGGAACGACAGAACCGGCTCGCGCAGATGGGCACCAACGTGACCAATGCGGCGGCTTTCCAGAGTTATCACCAGTTCGGGCTCGCGGCCGACAACGCGTTCTTGCGCGACGGCAAGCTGGTCATTTCCGAGAAAGATCCCTGGGCGATGCGCGGCTACCAGTTGTACGGACAGGTCGCCGAGCAAGTCGGCCTGACCTGGGGAGGCCGATGGAAAATGATGGATCTCGGGCACGTGGAATACCATAAACCCGGTTTTAAACTGGGACGCGGCAGCTAGACACGGCTGCCGGACAAGAAATAATGAGGGCGGCATGGGGCTTTTTATTCACCCGGCAGGAAACGATTTGGGCGGCGCAATCGATCGGGCATTTCGTTGCGCGATTTTTTCAGGCTGCCGCTTCCGTTTTAATTCTCACAGCGTCCTTTCATTATTGCGCGCGCCGTCTCCGATGCCGCGTGCGCACTGATGCCAGCCCCTTCTTCCTGTTTGACAGCATGGCGACACATCCCGGCGCGACGCTTGCCGCTCGGCGCGCCTGCGTCGCCTCACCGAACACGCACCGGAACCTGAACGTCCTATGCAACGCATCCTCAACGTGCTGACTCATCCGCGTACGCTCTCGATCGTCGGGATCGTCGCGCTAGCGGCGATTCTCTTCATCGTCGCCGACATGCTGCAGCTGCCGCTCCTGTGGGCCGCGATCGCGTTCGCGGCGATCCTCGTGCTGTGGCTCGGCGTCGCGTTGTGGCGCCGCTGGCGCGTGAAGCGCGCGAACCGGCAGCTCGGCCAGGTGCTGGAAGAACAGGCCGAAACGGGCAAGATCGCCGCGCCGGCCGCGGCCGCCGTCGCGCCCGACGCGAAGACCGCCGACCTCGACGTGCTGCGCACGCGCCTGTCGGATGCGGTGAAGACGATCAAGACGTCGAAGATCGGCCAGGTGTCGGGCGGCTCCGCGCTGTACGAACTGCCGTGGTACATCGTGATCGGCAACCCGGCCGCGGGCAAGAGCAGCGCGGTGCTGAACTCCGGCCTGCAGTTCCCGTTCGCGGACAAGAACAGCGCCGTGATCCACGGCATCGGCGGCACGCGCAACTGCGACTGGTTCTTCACGACGGAAGGCATCCTGCTCGACACGGCCGGCCGCTACTCGGTGCACGAGGAAGACCGCAGCGAATGGCTCGGCTTTCTCGGCCTGCTGAAGCGCTACCGGCCGAAGGCGCCGATCAACGGCATCATCGTCACCGCGAGCATCGCGGAACTCACCGGCAACCGCCCCGAATTCGCGATCAACCTCGCGAAAAACCTCCGTCAGCGCGTTCAGGAGCTGACCGAAAAGCTCGAGGTGTTCGCGCCGGTCTACGTGATGTTCACGAAGGCCGACCTGATCACCGGCTTCACCGAATTCTTCAGCAGCAGCGACAAGCACGAGTACGACCGCGTGTGGGGCGCCACCCTGCCCTACGAACCCGACGACAAGCGTGACGTCGTCGCGCAGTTCGATACGCACTTCGAGGAACTCTACGAAGGCCTGAAGGAGATCAGCGTCGCGCAGCTGTCGCTGTCGCGCGGCAACCAGCTGTCGCCGGGCCAGCTGAGCTTCCCGCTCGAGTTCTCGACGATCAAGCCGTCGCTGCGCGCGTTCCTCGCGACGCTGTTCGAGAACAACCCGTTCCAGTACAAGCCGATCTTCCGCGGCTTCTACTTCACCAGCGCGCTGCAGGAAGGCGAAACCAACAGCGCGGCCGCGCAGCGCATCGCGAGCCGCTTCGGCCTCGACGCGAGCGCGCTGCCGAAACCGCACAGTGCGTTCTCGAAGAACGGCTTCTTCCTGCGCGACCTGTTCTCGAAGGTGATCTTCGCGGACCGCCAGACCGTGCGCCAGTTCGCGAGCCCGACCAAGACGCGGCTGCGCTATGCGACGTTCTTCGGCTTCGTCGCGGCGCTTGCGCTCGCGCTCGGCGGCTGGACGTGGTCGACGATCGGCAACCAGCAGCTCGTCGCGAACGTGCAGGCCGACCTCGACAACGTCACGCGCCTGCAGCAGGGCCGCAACGACCTGCAGTCGCGCCTGCAGGCGATGGACATCCTGGAAGACCGGATCGAGCAGCTCGAACAATTCCGCCGCGACAAGCCGATGTCGGTGTCGCTCGGCCTGTATCAGGGCGACCGGCTCGAGCAGCACCTGCTGACCGAGTACTACAACGGCGTGCGCCAGATCCTGCTCGCGCCGGTCTCGCAGAACCTCGCGTCGTTCATGAAGGACGTGAACGCGCACCCCGAGCAGCTCGTGCCGATGACGCGCCCGCCCGAATCGGGCGCGGTGCAGGGCGGCGCGATGCCCGTGTCGACGAACCCGCCGGGCGCCGCCCCGCTCGCCGGCGCCGCGCAAGGCGCATCGGCCGCGGCGGCGGCCGCGCCGCAACAACCGGCGGCGCCGCAGGGCGGCCTCTACAGCGACGCGTCGCCGACCAACGTGCAGGATGCGTACAACGCGCTGAAGACCTACCTGATGCTGTCCGACAAGCGTCACGTCGAACAGGCGCACCTGACCGACCAGCTCGCCCGCTTCTGGCGCGGCTGGCTCGAGACGAATCGCGGCAACATGCCGCGCGACGAGATGATCAAGAGCGCCGAGCGGATGATCTCGTTCTATCTGTCGCGCGTGAACGACAACGACTGGCCGATGATCGACGCGAACCTCGCGCTCGTCGATCAGACCCGCGAGAACCTGCGCCGCGTCGTGCGCGGAATGCCGGCCCGTCAGCGCGTCTATGAGGAAATCAAGGCGCGCGCATCGACCCGCTTCGCGCCGATGACCATCGCGCGCATCGTCGGCGACGGCAACCAGGGGCTGATCGCCGGCAGCTACGCGATTCCCGGCACGTTCACGCGCGAAGCGTGGTTCGACTATGTGCAGCCGGCGATCCGCGACGCGGCGACCAAGGAACTGCAGGCGAAGGACTGGGTGCTGAACACGTCGACGCAGGACGACCTGACGCTCGAAGGCAGCCCCGAGCAGATCCAGAAGACGCTCGTCGGCATGTACAAGACCGAGTACGCGCAGCACTGGCAGAAGTTCATGCAGGGCATCGCGGTGCAGGGCTTCACGAGCTTCGGCCAGGCCGTCGACGGGATGAACCGCCTCGGCGATCCGCAGGATTCGCCGATCCGCAAGGTGCTCGAGACCGCGTACGACCAGACGTCGTGGGACAACCCGTCGCTCGCGAACGTCGCGATCAAGAAGGCGCAGACGGGCGTCGTGAACTGGGTGAAGCAGCTGTTCACGCGCTCGCAGGCCGGCCAGGTCGCGGCCGCGAACATCGACATCAACGGCAATCCGGCCGAGGTGCCGATGGGTCCGATCGGCCAGGAGTTCATCGGGCTCGCGCGAATCGTCGCGACGCACGACGGCACGTCGATGCTCAAGGGCTACATGGATTCGCTGTCGAAGGTTCGCACGCGCTTCAACGTGATCAAGAACCAGGGCGACCCCGGCCCCGGCGCGCGCCAGCTGATGCAGCAGACGCTCGACGGCAACGGCTCGGAACTCGCCGATTCGCTGAAGTTCGTCGACGAGCAGATGCTGACCGGCCTCACCGATTCGCAACGCAAGTCGCTGCGTCCGCTGCTGGTGCGCCCGCTGATGCAGGCGTTCTCGGTGGTGATCCAGCCGGCCAGCGCCGAAGTGAACAAGGTGTGGAACGCGCAGGTCTACCAGCCGTTCCAGAGCTCGCTCGCAACCAAGTACCCGTTCGCCGCGAACGCGAAGGTCGAGGCCGGCGCCGGAGAAATCGCGCAGGTGTTCGGTCCGGACGGCGCGATCGCGAAGTTCGTCGGCACGACGCTGGGCCCGCTCGCGGTGCGCCGCGGCGACACGCTCGCCGCCCGCACGTGGGGCGACATGGGCATCGGCCTGACACCGGACTTCACGAACGGCTTCGCGCGCTGGGTCGCGCCGCTCGCCGGTGGCGCCGCGGGCGGTGCTGCCGCGGCGGCCGAACCGCAGACCGTGTTCCAGATCCTGCCGCAGCCGAGCACCGGCACGACCGAGTACACGATCGCGATCGACGGGCAGCAGCTGCGCTACCGCAACACGCCGCCGCAGTGGACCAACTTCGTGTGGCCGAACCCGCAGGGTTCGCCGGGCGCGACGCTGTCCGCGACGACCTTCGACGGCCGCACCGTTCAGCTCGTCAACGAGCCGGGCCGCTACGGGCTCGAGAAGCTGATCAACTCGGCGCAGCGCAAGCGGCGTCCGGACGGCACGTTCGATCTGACGTGGGCGCAGGGCAGCGTGAACGTATCGGTGACGATGCGCATTATCAGCACGTCGCAACCGACGGGCGGCGGCGACCAGCCGCAGCAGCAAAGCCTGCGCGGGCTGCAGCTGCCGTCGTCGGTCGCCGACGCGAGCGCGGGCGCCGCTCAGAACGCGACGCAGGCCGGCGCCGGCGCGCCGGCCACCGCACCGGCCGTCACGGCCGCCACCGCAACGAATGCACAGGGGGCGCAATGACGCAAACCGTTCAGGCGCAGATCGCCTACTTCGGCAAGATTCCGTCGCGCGGCGACTTCGTGAAGAGCGCGCACAATCCGCAACTGCTGCAGACGCTCGATCGCTGGATCGCGCAGGCGCTCGAACTCCTCGCGGAAGATCCGCGCTGGAAGATCGTCTACGAGGATGCGAAGCCGATGCATTTCGCGTTCCTCGGCTCGCGCAGCAAGCTCGCGATCGCGGGCCACATGGTCGCGAGCCACGACGTGTCGATGCGCCGCTTCCCGTTCCTCGGCGCAACTGCGCTGGAAGTCGACCGGCCGCTCGCGTTCCTCGCGCGCAGCCCGCTCGCGTTCGCGCGGCTGTGGTCGCGCGTCGCCGCGCAGATGCCGGCGCTGCTCGCAAAGGACGAGCCGCCCGGCGCGCTGCAGGCACTCGGCGACACGCAGGTGCCGATCGACGTCGGCGGCCCCGGCACGTCGCATGACGGCACGTTCAACGATTTCGTCGAACATCAATCGCTGTACGGGCTGCAGCAGATGCTGCTCGAAAGCGGTCATCCGGTGCGGCTGCGCGGCGCGATGCTCGCACTCGGCTCGCTGCTGCGGCCCGTGATGCAGAGCGGCTCGTCGCACATCGAGCGCGGCCTCACGCTGCCGCTGCCGGTCGATCCGTTCTACCGCAGCCTCGTCGCCGCGTTCTGGCTCGAACTCATCACGCCGTTCGTCGCGCAGGCCGACTTCGAGCTCGCCATCTTCATCGGCACCATCGCCGAGCGCGAACGGCTGATCATCGGCTTCAACGGCGCGTCGTCGAAGACGCTGCTGAGCGTCGTCGACCCGCAGACTTACGCCGCCCACAACATCGACATCGACGATCCCGAGTGGATCGACGCCCATGCGCAAAACGATCCGCAGATCAGCAAGCTCGTCAGCTACCTCGACCAACCGCAACTGTCGCTGCGCGTCGCCATCGACGCGTTCCGCGAAGCGTTCATCGGAGGCTGACGGGATGCAACGCACGATTCATGTCCGGCGCATGCGCTTGTCGCGCTTCTCGCCCTTCGTCGCCGCTCTTCTCGCCGCCGGCCTTTTCGGCAACGGCGCGGCCTGCGCGCAGAACACGGGCGGCGCGACGGTCACGCCGGTCGGTAACGGCACGGTCGCGACCGCCGCGCTGCCCGCTACGCCGAACGCCGGTGCCGCGCCGGGCACGGCGTCCGGCACGGTGATGCACGGCACGGCCGGCACGATCACGCCGCCGCCCGCGAACGCGACGCCCGGCCAGGTGGTGGTCGGCGGCAAGGTGCCCGACGAGGCGACGAAGGCCGCGGTGCTGCAGAAGCTGCGCGACACCTACGGCGCGGCGAACGTGGTCGACCAGATCGAGGTCGGCGACGTCGCGACGCCGCCGAACTGGAGCGCGAACGTGCAGAAGCTGCTCGGTGCGCAGCTCAAGCAGATCAGCAAGGGTCAGCTGAAGATCAACGGCACGCAGATCGAGATGAAGGGCGAGGTGCACAACGAGGCGCAGCGCCAGCAGCTCGCAAGCGACATGGCGAACACGCTGAACCCGACGTATACGATCAAGAACGGGCTGCGCGTGTCGGCGTCCGAGCAGGGGCTGCTCGACCAGACGCTCGCCAATCGCACGATCGAGTTCGAGACCGGCAGCGCGACGCTCACGCCGCAAGGCAAGCAGATTCTCGATCAGATGGCGGCCGCGCTGTCGAAGCTGCAGAACCGCACGGTCGACATCATCGGACATACCGACAACTCGGGGAACCGGACGTCGAACATCGCGCTGAGCCAGGCGCGCGCGGATGCGGTGAAGGGGTATCTGATCACGAAGAGCATTCCGCCGCAGCAGATGACCACTACCGGGGTCGGGCCGGATCAGCCGATTGCGCCGAACGATACGGCTGAGGGGCGGGCCAGGAATCGGCGGATCGAGTTTCGGGTGGGGCAGTAGACGGGGATTAGGGGACGACTGCATTCAGCCATTCCAGTGACATACGCAATGCGCTGCTTGTGGTCGGCCATTCTTCTGGTCGTCGGGGCTGTCTTCGTGCTGGTGGGTATGACCGGCACGATCAATTCCGCCATCCTAGTTCGCGCTCGCGCGTGGCCTCATGTCCGTGCCGTTGTCGAGCGATGCGAGTTGTCTCTGCGATACGGCAAATCCGATGCGACATGGGAGGCGCGCGCCGCATTCCGCTATGACATGGGACAGACGCGGCAGTACGAGACGACGTGGCAGCCCGCCGGGTCGCCGGTGTATTCGCGTTCGGCCGCCTCGATTATCAGCCGCGAACAATTCGCCGCGTTCACGAAGACGTATTGCAGCGCGGCCGCGAACGATGATCTGCGCGTTTCGCCTATGTTTCCAGGCATTGCCCGGCGCAACGAAGCGGTTGTGGGCGGAGCATGGGTACGTGAAATCGGATTCGGTCTGTTCGCCCTGGTCGCCGGATTCATGCTGTGTGCGGTGGGCATTGCGCTGCTGCCGTGGATCGAGGATCGCCCGAAGCACGCGGTGAAACGAAAGGCGCGGCGAGCACGAAAGCGTGTCAGTGGTTCGTGATGCGGACGGCGTGTCACCACGCCGCACCGCTACGCCCTCGCGCGACTGCAGTCGCGCCATCGCCGACTGGCAGCCTCACTACTTCAATCATTGGTCAGGACGACCGGTTTCCCGTGTATGCGTTCCAGCCGGAGCGGCATGCCAATCATCAACAGGCTGCTCGTGACGGCAAGGCCGGCGAGAAGCTGCGCGCACGGTGTCAGCAGCACCGTGGAGAACAACAGCCAATCCGAAGACGTCGGCAGCGCCGTCCATATCTGCGCCGCGACGAATACGGCGGGCACGGCAAACACGACGAGCCCCTGACCGATCCGGACGATCAGGCCGCGAGGGTCCGAGAACGCGCCCAACTGCTGCATTGCGGACAGGCTGTACTGAATCTCGCTGCCGGCATCCCTGAATGCATGCGTGATGAACTCCGATTTTCCGACCACGCCGGATACCTGGCGAGCTGTCATGATCGTCCAGAGAACGGTTCCCGACACCGCAGCAGCAACGCACGTGGTGCGAATCGTCGACGGTATCGGCACGGACGCAAAATAGAACATCCACGAGATGCCCGCGATCAAGCAATAGACCGAGCAGCATACGAGGACCATGGTGACCCCGTACAGCCACAGGCGCCCACGCCCGCCATCCGCTCGCCACGCGGTCGCTTGGCCGACGACGGTGAACAGCACCACTCCAGCGGCGATCTTCAACGGGAGCGAATCGTCCAGAAACAGCGGCGTTCCGAGCACATACGTACACCCCATCAGGAAAGCACTGGCGACTAAATTCGCTTTAAAAATTGCGCGGTACCGTTCGCGTATGGCGCTTCGCTCCGTCGGTTCAGTTGGCTGCAGTCGGTCGATTCCAGTCATGCATTTTCCGAGCAGGTTTGTGCCAAGCGAATCGCAAATTGAAAGATCTCGATGAGTGACGAGTCGCCGGTCATTGTCTGAGAATGACCTTCTTGCCGGTCTGTCCCTCGAGCTTCAGGGGCAAATACACTCGAAAAAATAAATTTCGCACATAGAAATTACCGATGATTGAGACCGACATCGGAAATCCGAGGAGCGACAATATTATGCACAACACGTGCGGCCCAACGATTTCGCCTGCGATATGGTTCGTATTCGATCCGATCGCCGCGGCAAAAGGAATCAAATACGCGACCGCCGACATCAACGCCCCTTTCAATGGAGTCCTCGACGTCAAGTGATCAATGTAGCCACCACACGAATGACGCAGAATCAGATTATTGCCATCGTCGTGATAAATCGTATTCAATACCTCATCTTTCTTCGCGGCGCGCCGAAAATCCGAAAGAATCATGATTGCATGCCACGCGATAATGGCGAAGCACACCAGCACCACCGAAACCTTCAGGAACGCAGGCATCAGAATATACGACACATAGAACAACCAAATGAATGCAATCATCAACCATGGAACCAGCGCCATCATTGAGACGATGCCTTCGACCCAGAGTCTTCGCGACTGCCGATTCATCAGATAATGGACATACAACGCAATCGACACGAAGCACTGTGCGATCACCATCACCTTCCATAGCCAGGGCGTCACCACACCTAGCTGCGAGAATACGTAATAGATACCCGCCACAAGCATCCCGATCGCCAATCCGATCACCGCCACACTTCTGTGCAAATCTATCGGCGAGCCGTCGTCAACGTCCGATTTCATATCGACTAGTCTAAACCCCGTCGTCCTCACGGTAGCGCCAAGGTGACGTATTTGCCGAAATCTGTCTCCCAGCAAATAGCCACCGGCCCAATCTCTGATGTTTCTTGCTTCAAGGCGGGCGGTTCAGAGACATACCCCGCGCCACCCGTCACGAATGACCACCCGGTTACGGGCCAAGAATGACCCTTTTTCCGGTTTCACGCTCCAGCTTGAGTGGCAGATAAATGTGGAAATATGCCAGCCGCACAAAAAAATGCCCGATTATGAGACAAGAAAACGGAAAACCGATGATGGAGAGCATAATAAACAGTATGTGCGGGCCACCCGATATTTCATACAAACGGCCCGCGAACATGGCATATGCTGTCCCGACCGAGCCGATCAGCGAAATCAGCCAAATAGGGGGAGCCGGCAGCCAATGCCATGAGCGCCGAAACATTGAGACGCCACGATCCAACGCATCGGGAAATACGATCGTATCCGGCTCAACAACGATCATCTGCCGCATCAAGCCTAGTTGCTCTGTCGCACGTCGATAATTTTTCCAAGTCACCACCATCGAAATCACGGTGACACCAATACAAAACAAAAGCGTGGTTGCACGAATTCGAGTCGGAATCGGAGCAAAGCCGAAATAGAATAGCCAATGGGACCCCATGACCATCCAGATTGGCAATGCTCCGAAGAGAGCCGCGACGCCCTCCCAATACAATCGCTTCGTGCGACGATTCAGTAGATAGTGTGTATAGACGACTATCGGACAGATCAGTTCGACCGCCAAAGCAATTTTCCAGGGAAGGCTCGAGGAACGAAATGCTTTGAATGCAATCCAGTAAAGTGCCAATGGAACAAGACCAAGAACCCCACAAATCATTGCAAGCTTGGCATGATCATCGATTCTCGTTCTACCTTGCACTTTGGGACCACCATCATATAAATGTTCCCGCTCAGCCTGCCTCAAGGTATCGCTCCCATTGGAAAAACCTCCCATTTCGACTCGGAGTAGGTTGCCGGATAATCTTTCGCCAACTGTTGCTCCAGAAAAGCGCCGACTCGGCGAATCACGTTGGCAAAATGATCACCAATCTTTTGCTCGTTCTCGTCCTTTTGATTAAACGGCGCAGCGACGATGTAACTAAAAGTCCATGTGATCAGGACGGCTCCCACTGCGATCATCCAAACCGGCGCTGTAATAGCCGCACCAGCAACCATGGCCCCGCCAGCGAAGACAAACGAAATCGTCGCGGTTGCTGCAACGGTCGCAAGCCACATCTGCGCTACATCGATCCCGATTGTCGCAAGCAGGTTCGCAAAATCCTGCTTCCTCTTGCCATTCTTGTCTATCGTTTCGTAGTCTTGCATCCACGCCATTGTATCCATGGCGATGGCAAACCCCATCGCCCTTCCGGTCATCGTCTTAAGATTGATCGCGGCGTTCGCTGCCTCCCAAGTTGCACGCGTACCCGATGAGAGAGATCCCGTCCCGCCCAATAGCGTCATGACCTGCACGTCATTCGATCTAGCCCGATACGTAGTCAGAAGAAAGCCCAACAGATCCCTTTCCTTCCTGGAAGTCTGGAAGAACATCGTGAATTCCCCATTTGAGTTCCGGACGATGATAAACACCCGATTCCAGAATCTCTTCAATGGACCATTTGGCCCGAACGTATCCCATCCATACGCTAGTCCGCCTGCAATTTGGGCAGTAAGGAAATTTCTGGAAAGCGTGTCGAGCGGATCCCATTTGAATGACTCCGCCCCGCTCGCAAAGAACGCGATGAGTTCAGGAGGAACCATCGACCCACTGGTCTGTTTGATTTTGAACGCATGGACCGTAGGCAATACGTCTCTCGACCGGGTTGCTTTAGCTTCCGAAAATGGTACCGGCGCCGATGCATATTGCGAAGGATTGAGTAACCTCGCCCCGGCATTGCCGAGTCCTATGGAACCTTTCCCACTTGACGGTATCGATGTCGCAGAATGTTGAGCCTCAGGGGACACGTTCGCGACCGCGCTCAATTCTTTCGCGAGACTCTGGTTATTGTGCAGAATGATCAGCATGGGGGCGGGCTTGTCCTTCGGATCGTCTGTGCAACCCTTCGTGCAATCGAGCTTGCTAATCGGATAACGTCCGAGTACTTTCTCGCCCTGTGTAAGAATTAAACTTCCTTCGAAAGTACGGCCGAGCCAGATGTGGCATGGTTCCCCATCCTTGAAGGTCGTCCTGCCGACATTCGCTTTCCGCTTGGTGTCATAAAAGCGCCCAGTGGGCCGATCAGGATGTGTCGTGGTGACGGTATACGTCGCCCCTGGATGAAGCTTGATGTCGAACACCACGTCCCGATGCTTGCGCAACAGCACCGTCAACTCTGTCTCGGCAGCGCACTTGACCGGCTCCCCTGGCAGATCAATACAAACGTTATGTTGAACAAGCGCCTTGCCACCCATGTTCACTCCCCCATCCGCTTGACCTGACTGGCCACGAACTCGTCAAAATCGATGTCCTTCAGTTCCGCACGACCTTCCGCGTCCAGCGCAACGCTATGCTCGGTCCCGTCCTCGGTCGTGAGCTTGATCGGCTCGCCATGCGGCACATTGCCATCGGCATCCACATAGCGAATCCGCATATCTGCCTTCTTGCCTTCCGCCTTGAACGTCTTGTGCATGCTCGTCGGCCCGCTGAACGCGTGCTGCCCGCCCTTCACGTCGATCTTGCCGGGCGCATGAATCTCGATGTTGCCGCCCTTGATGCGGACATACGCACCGCCCGACGTCAGCAGAATCTCCTCCTTCGCGACGCCTTCGATCGTTGCGGTCGCGGACAGTAGCTTCACCGCCTTCTGCGCGATCATCTCGACGTTGTCGTTCTGTGCCTGTATCTCGACCGCGCCTTTCCCGGCGAAAAGCTTCATCCCCGCGTTCTGCGCAAACAGGCTGAGCTTCTCCTTGACACTCGCCACCAGCGATTTGCCGCTGGCGACGTGCGTGCTTTGACCGCTCACGACATTGACGTGCCGATCCGCGGCAATGTGCGTACTTTGCTGCGACGCCACCCCGATCCCCGCCGGGCTCGCGAACAGCATCACCGGTTCCTTGAACGCGTTCGCGTTCCCCGTCCCGCCGCCGCCGGTCCTGCCGCCTCCCGCCGTCGCCCCCGCCACGCTGTTCTGCGTCGCATCCGCAAACTGCTTCAGCGCATCGCGCCCGGTGCCGAGACTCTCGGCCTGATGCATCTCGCTGACCTGCGACATCGACTCGATCAGCCCTTCGGCATTGGCAAGCTGCTGCTTGGCCTCGCTGACGTCGAGCGGCTGGCTGTTCGCCTGCTTCGGATGCGTCGTCACGTACAGGCCTTGGCCCGCACGCATCGCACCGTACGCATCGGTACGCAGATCGAAACCTGAACCGAGATACGCGCCGCGCGTATTGCCGTTCTGCTCGATCAGATAACCGAGATGAAGCAGCGAATTCGCGCTGCTGCTGAACAGGCGCGCGCGGTTCTGCCCGGTCGCATCGTCGAGCACCATCTCGTTGTGCCCCGATCCCGCATACTCCTTCGACCGGAAGCCCGACAGGATGCCGTCGCTATGCCATTGCGGCTTGGCAGCACCGTTGTATACGCGGTGCATGACGATCGGCCGATCGCAGTCGCCGCCGATGTAGCCGATCAGCACTTCCTCGCCGACGCGCGGAATGTGCACCGCGCCGTAACCGCCGCCGGTATCCGACTGCACGACGCGCATCCAGCACGATGCGGTCTCGCGGCCTTCGCTCTGCCGGTCCCAGACGAACATGACCTTGATCCGGTTCAGCGCGTCGGTGTAGACCTCCTCGCCCTTCGGCCCGACGACGATCGCCGTCTCGAGCTGCATCGCCGGCTTGCGATGCTCGAACGGGCTGCGATACGGCACGCTCGCGCGCTGGGCCTCGACCTCGACGAGATAGAACCCGGCCGAGCCGTCGTCATGGCCGACTTCGAACGCCGCCGCCTCGCCATGACCGGCCTTCACCTGCGCCAGTTGTTCCTGCAGGCTATGCGGGAAATTCGCTTCGTGGTCCGAGACCGGCAGATTGTTCTCGATGTACCGCGTGACGCCGATGGCCGCGAATTCGCGTTCGCTCGCCGCATCGCGGTCGTGTTCGGGATGGTCGGTCAGCGTGAAGCGCCGGCCTGCGTCGATACCGCGCACGCCGCCCACGCCGAAGAAGCGCTTCGCGCGCGACTCCCACTCCTCGAGACGAATCTTCGACAGCTGTTCGCCGCGGTCCTGGCCGGGATACGTGTACGCGCCGGTGTATTCGTAGATTTCCGCCTGCGCCGGCAGGTCGCCCTGGCCTGCCTTCGTCGGCAGCGACGTGCCGTTCGGATTGCCTGCGGACGACGGCGACTTGTAGTCGAACGTGCGCGTCGTGTGTTGCGTGCTCTGCAGCGTTCGCGATGCGGTCCACTGCGTGAAACCGGCCGTTTCGGTGCCGCTGCCCGACCGGTCGAACGACACGGTATTCGGCGACAGCGCGTCGACCGCATGCAAATCGTCGGTGATGACGAATGTATGCGTCTTCCCGTCTTCACCGTGCCGCCAGAAACCGAACAGCCCTTCGTCCTCCATCAGCCGATGCACGAAGTTCCAGTCGGTTTCGCTCTGCCGACAGTACGACCGGGACGGCAACGGTTTCGACAGCGCGAACCGGTATTGGCCGCGGGCCTGCGGATGCATGTCGAACACGTCGGCGAGGATCGCGTCGGCGGGCTGGTCCTGCCAGTACCGCATGTCGCTGCGAAACCTGAGGAAATGCATCCACGATGCGAAGCTCAGCTGGTAGCTCGACAGGCTGCCGTCGGCGCCGAGCCGCCGTGCCGTGTGGATGTAACCGTTGATCGGCAGATACGACTTGTCCGCCTGCTGGATCCACAGCGTGATCGGCTGCGCGATCAGCGTCTTGAGCTCGACGTCGCTCGCGGTCGACACGAGATCGAGCACCACGCTGAAATCGCGGCCGAGCTCGGCGCGCGTTACCGCGCGGCGCGGCACGAGCGCATTGTTCGGCAGCGACGGGATGTCCGTCTTCAGCAGGCGGTCCTGCTGAATCAGGCCACCGCGGATCGCCTGCACCAGTTCGGTCACGTTCATGCGTCACCCTTCTTCTCGTTCATCGCGAGCCCGCCGGGCCCGCGCTCTCAGGTCATAACTCGATCGCTCACGACTGCTCGTCGGGCCTCACCCCAAGCAGCTCGCGGATATGCGACAGCGATCCATCGTCCTTCACGACACTCTCGAGCCACTTGTGCAGCGGCATGTCGGCCCACTCGGCGGCCTTGTCCGCGAGATACGCGACGGGGCTGTGCGGCTCGGTCTGGCGGAAGTAACGCGCGACCGCACGCAGCTGGTCGACGGCCTGCGCACGGTTCTGGATGCCGGCGATCATCTGCGTGACCGGCGGACGCGGAGCGGTCTGCGGCTGCACATGGGTCTCCTGTTGATTGAACGCGTCGCCGAAGCTCGGCTCGACCCGCTCGGGCTGCGCCGTCGGCGCCGACGGCGCATGCGGCGCGCTGCCGGTATAGCCCTGCTCGCGCGCAAAGCGCTCGACGAGCCGGTACACGGTCTCGAACGCGTCGCGGGCCTGGCGGAAGCTGGGCGCGGAATCGCCCGCGCGTTCGACGAGCCGCTCCTCGAACGCGTCGAGTGCGAATTCGAACGCCTTCAGGTTCGCGAGCAACGTCGCGTAGAACGCGATCGGCGTCACGCGCCGCGACGCGTCGACCTGCTCGACCGAAGGCTTGCCGCGCGCGATGTCGTCGGCGTGATCGGGGTCGCGCTTCACGGCCTGCGCGACGTGCTGCGCAACTTCCCAGTCGAGCGTGGTAAATGCGGTCGACGAACCGTCCGTCACCGCAATGCCGCGCAGCAGCTCGGCGGTACGCCCGGACAGCCACGCAACGTTGCCGAGCCGGTATTCGACGTCGTCGCCCTCCGGCAACGGATGCACGGTGTCCCAGTAGTCGCGGCACAGGCCTTCCAACAGCGCGTAGCCTTCGGTGAGGCCGGTGATGCCGTCCTCGAGCGCGAGCGCCTCGGTCAGCCACACGGCGAGCCGCAGATCCTTGGTGCGCGTGCGCAGCAGCTCGCCCGCGTGATCGACGACGAAGCCCCAGTCGGCCTCCTTGATCTCGGTCACCCACTCGCCCTGGTCGAGCGTCGGATCGTCGTGGCGCCGCGCTTCCTGGATCGCGTCGAATTCGTTCGAGAACAGCAGGTCGTCGCCGCTGGGCGATGCGTCGCTGATCGGCGTCAGCAGCTCGGGGAGATTGATCGGCATGGTTCAGTGAATCCGTTGATGCATGAGATGTCGCGTGCGGGGGCTCATTCGACCGTATAGGCGAATTCGCCGGCCTCGTCCGCGCGCACCGCGATGCGCGCGATCGCCGCGCCGTCGGCGATCCGGCCGAGCACGTGGCCCGCGATCTCCGGCAGCAGCGTGCCGTTCAGGATATGGTCGACGTTGCGGGCGCCCGAATCGACCTCGGTGCAGCGCGCGAGCACGGCATCGACGAGCGATTCGTCCCACTCGAACGCGGCCTTGTGGTTCGCGTCGATGCGGCGGCGGATCCGTTCGAGCTTCAGCTCGATGATCTCGGCCAGCACGTCGTCGGAAATCGGGTAGTACGGGACGACCTTCATCCGGCCGAGGAACGCCGGCTTGAAGGTCTTGTACAGTTGCGGGCGCAGCGCGTCGGCGAGCGCATCGGGATCGGGCAGTTCGTCGGCCGGCTTGTTCAGGCACGCCTGCATCACGGCGGCCGACCCGACGTTCGACGTCAGGATGATCAGCGTGTTGCGGAAGTCGATCTCGCGCCCTTCGGCGTCGTCCATCGTGCCCTTGTCGAACACCTGGAAGAACATCTCGAGCACGTCCGGATGCGCCTTCTCGACTTCGTCGAGCAGCACGACGGAATACGGATTGCGGCGCACGGCCTCGGTCAGCACGCCGCCCTCGCCGTAGCCGACGTAGCCGGGCGGCGACCCCTTCAGGCCGGACACGCTGTGCGCTTCCTGGTACTCGCTCATGTTGATCGTGACCATCTTGCGCTCGCCGCCGTACAGGATGTCGGCCAGCGCGAGCGCCGTCTCGGTCTTGCCGACGCCCGACGGCCCGACGAACATGAACACGCCGCGCGGCTTGTTCGGATCCTCGAGGTTCGCGGTCGCGGTGCGCACGCGCTGCGCGATCGCTTCGAGCGCGTGATCCTGGCCGATCACGCGCGCGGCGAGCAGCGGCTGCAGGTTCATGACGGTATCGATTTCGTCCTTCACCATCCGGCCGAGCGGAATGCCCGTCCATGCGGCGACGATCTCGGCGACGACGTGGCCGTCGACCTGCAGCGGCACCATCGGCTCGCCGCCCTGCAACGCATGCAGCGCCGCGACGCGCTCGGCGAGCTTCTCGCGCGTGGCCGGCACGTCGACCGGCTCGCCGTCCTGCGACGGGCCGCGCGCGTTGTCGAGCGTCTCGCGCAGTTCGGCGATCTCCGCGACGATCGCACGCTCGGCTTCATAGCGCGCTTCGTCGTCGCGCAATTGCGCGAGCGCCGTGTCGCGCGCGCCGCGCAGCTCGCCGAGCCGCTCGTCGTGCGCCGCGCCGCCTGCCGCTTCGCGTTCGAGCGACGCGATTTCCGCATCGATGCGCTCGATGCGCTTCTTCGTGTCGTCGATCGCCGCCGGCGTCGCGCTGTGCGCGAGCGCGACCTTCGCGCACGCGGTGTCGAGCACGCTGATCGCCTTGTCCGGCAACTGGCGGCCGCTGATGTAGCGATGCGACAGGCGCACGGCCTCGGTGATCGCATCGTCGAGGATCCGCACGTTGAAGTGCTTCTCCATCAGGCCTGACATCCCGCGCAGCATCGCGGCCGCGAGCGGCTCGCTCGGCTCCTCGACCTTCACGACCTGGAAGCGCCGCGCGAGCGCCGCATCCTTCTCGAAGTACTTCTTGTATTCGCTCCACGTCGTCGCGGCGATCGTACGCAGCTCGCCGCGCGCGAGCGCCGGCTTCAACAGGTTCGCCGCGTCGTTCTGGCCGGCCTGGCCGCCCGCGCCGATGATCGTGTGCGCCTCGTCGATGAACAGGATGATCGGATGCGCGCTCTTCTTTACCTCGTCGATCACGCTCTTCAGCCGGTTCTCGAACTCGCCCTTCACGCTCGCGCCGGCCTGCAGCAGCCCCATGTCGAGCACGTGCAGCGCGACGCCGCGCAGCGGCGGCGGCACGTCGTCTGCCGCGATCCGCAGCGCGAGGCCCTCGACGACCGCCGTTTTGCCGACGCCGGCCTCGCCGGTCATGATCGGGTTGTTCTGGCGGCGGCGCATCAGGATGTCGATCGCCTGGCGGATCTCGGCTTCACGGCCGATCACCGGATCGATCTTGCCGTCGCGTGCACGTTGCGTGAGATTGGTCGTGTACGTATCGAGCGCGGGCGTCTTCGACGGGCCGGCCGCGGGTGCGGCGCCGTCGGCGCCTGGTGCAACGTCGCTGCCTTCCGCATCGGGCTGGCGCGGCTCGGCTTCGCTCGAACCGGCCATGACTTCGTCGAACTTGTGCTTCAGGTCCGTCACGTTCATTTCGGCGAACTGCGGCGACATGCGCTGCGCGAACTGCGCGAGATCCGGCGCGGTCAGCAGCGCGAGCAGCAGATGCCCCGAGCGAATGCGGCCGAGCTGCGAATCGAGCGACGCGATCAGCCACGCCTGTTCGAACAGCGCGATCAGATGCACGGAGAACACCGGCGTGCGCGTGTTGCCGGTCTTCAGGCGCGTGAGTTCGCGCTCGAGATCGGCACGCAGCGCATGCGGATCGACGCGGCTCGCGCGCAGCGCGAGCGGCAGGTCGCCCGTCGCTTCGTCGAGCAGCGCGAGGAACAGATGCTCCAGATCGACCTCGTAATGGCCGCGCGCCAGGCACGCGCTCGCCGCACGCTCGGTCGCATGCCGGCACAGCGGATTCAGTTTCGTGATCAGGGTCTTCAGAGGCGTGCTCATGGCGTCGATCTCAGGTTCGTTTGCGTCTTTGTTGTCGTTCGGAATCAGTGAATCACGTGCAGTTCGTAGCGCGCGTCGGACCGGTCCTCATCCGCGTCGCGCGTGCAGAGGAAGGCGTCCCAGCCGAGCCGCGAGCCCGCGCCGAGCACGCTCGCGCCGACCTCGGTGCGCTTCAGCACGAGCTTGACCTCGTACTCGAGCGTGACGCCGGCGAGCAGCGTCAGCATCCGTTCGAGCGCGACGGCCTGCGCGCCGCCGGGCAGGAATGCTTCGTAATCGCGCTTCGACAACGGGCCGATCACGATCCGCGCGCGCATGTCGCGCTGCCACACGCGCTCGCCGACGAGCGCCGTCGCGCCGAGCACCGCGTTGACCTCGCCGAGCACGCTCAGCTGGTCGGGCGGCACGTCGTACCATTTGCCGACGAACTGGTCGATCTTCACCGGCACGCGGAAGTAGTCGGACAGCGTGCGCTGCAGGTACGCGGCCGACATCGGCCGGTGCCGCGCGGCAAGCGCGTAGCCGGCGACCGCCTCGTCGAGCACGCCGCCCGCGCCGGCCGCGAGGCTGTCGCGCACCTCGTCGCTCGGCACGCCGGCGATCGCGAGCAACAGCGGCAGATAGCGCTCGTCGCGGTCGAGTTCGTAATGAAACGGCAGCCGGTATTTCTTCCACGCCGCGTAGAACAGCGCGGTCGCGCGGTTCGAGAACACGTCGAAGAACGCGCGTGCCGCGTGGTCGCGCTTCAGGTGCTCGCGCGCGACGATCTGCTCGGTGTAGTGCAGCGGTAGCGCGCCCTGCCCGCCGAGCAGCCCGAAGAACGCGGGCGTCAGCTCGACGCGGCCGAGCTCGCCGGCCGCGAGCGCGGCGCCGCGCTCGTCGCCCGAATCGAGCAGCGTGCCGTCGTCGTCGAACGAGCGCGCGCGCTCGATTTCGCTCGGCGGGAAGCCGAGCGACAGCGTGTTGCGGAATTCGATGCGCTGCGCGACGACGTCGCCCTGCCGCCACGCGCCGGGCGCATCCGACGCCTGCCGCGCGAACAGCCCCTCGAGCACGCGCACCGCCTGGAAGAACTCGAAGCGGTGCGGCTCGTCGAGCAGCGCGTCGACTACGCCAGGATCGATTCGCCGGTTCGGGGCTTGCATCGAATGATCTCCTCGCCGGTGCGCTTCGACACGACGACCAATTGAACGAAACTGTTGAGATGGACGTACAGCCCGAAGAAGCTGTCGAGCACGCGCACGAACGACGCGAGGCTCGCGCCGACGAAGTGTTCCTCGTCGATCGTGAGGCGCACCTCGATGCCGCGCACGAAGGTCGCGAACGGCTTGCCGGGCAGCCACTGCACGGCGCCGCGCTGCTCGACGCCGACGAGGCCGTCGATCTGGCGCATCGACACGGCGGTGCGCCGCAGGTCGTACAGCGTCAGCATTTCCTTCAGCGGCGCGAGCCCGTGCGCGACGAGCGACACGTGGTTCAGCGCGAGGTGCGACACGAGCCGCCAGTGCGCGGCGCGGCCGCGCTCGAAGCGCACGCTCTGCGTCGGGCGCCGCAGCATCGAGATGCCGCTCGTCTGCGCGCCGCCTTCCTGGAACAGGTCGCCGCCTTCGAGCCCGAACGCGAGCATCGCGGGCAGGTCGCGGTTCGTGCAGGTGAGGTCGAGGCTCAGCGTGTCGGTCTGCGGCGAGGTCGGCTCGAAGTCGATGTCGACGATCGAGATCTCGGTTTCGTAGCCGGGGCTTTTCTGCGCGACCCAGTCGTTGCGGCGTGCGAACCAGTAATGGCCGATCCGCGCCGCTTCGCCGTGATGCAACGAATAGAACGGCCGGAACTCGATCACCGACTCTTCGTGCGCCTGCTGCCTGACAAGCTTCACCGAGTCGATCGAGTACACGTCGTACGCGAACGCGCGGCGCGCCTCGGCGATCACCGGATACGACACCGCGCGGTGCGTGATCCGGATCGGCTCGCCGTGCTGGCGGAACAGGTTGACGATCGGCGTGCAGAACAGCCGGAAGTGGCTCGCCGTCAGCAGTTCGAGCAGCCGCGCGACGTGCGAATCGCTGCGCACGTCCTGCAGCACCAGATGCAGCGTCGCGCGCTGGCAGCGGCCGGCCGCGCGCGCGATCGCCGCGACGTCGAAATCGACGAAATCGAATTTGTCGGGGAATGCGAAGTACTCGGTGAGCAGCCGATACGCGGGGTGCGACTTCGCCGGGTAATCGATCAGCGCGTCGTCCTCGCCGAAGCCGGCCTGCGCGATCGGCAGCTTGCTCAGCGCGGTCCAGCGGCCGTTGCGCTCGGGTTCGACGTACGCGCCGAGCACGTTGACGAACAGGCAGTCGGTCAGCGCGGCGACGAACGACTGCTCGCCGTGCAGATGCGCGCGCAGCGTCGGCAGCTTCAGCGCGCCGAGATCGAGCTGCGCGGCGAGCGATTCGAACGTGATCGAGATCACGCCCGTCGCGTTGGACGGCAGCACCGTCGCGCTCGGCGCGAGCGCGACCGGCGTATAGCGCGCTTCCGACACGCGGATCGGCGCGAGCGTCACGTCGTACGCGGTGCGGAACCGGCACTGCACGCCGCGGATCGGCCGGCTCTTCAGCTCGGTGCCGCGCTCGATCACGACCGGTTCGGTCTGCTGGCCGGGCGACGCCGGCGTGAACTGCGCGATCGAGCACGACGGGAACGGCCGCAGGTAGTGCGGATACAGCACTTCCAGCAGCGCTTCGGTGAATTCCGGGTAGTCGTCGTCGAGCTTCTTGTTGATGCGTGCGCCGAGCAGCGCGAACGATTCGATCATCCGCTCGACGTGCGGATCCTCGCAATGTTCGCCGGACAGCGCGAGCCGCGCCGCGATCTTCGGATAGCGTTCGGCGAAATCCCGCGAATAGCGCCGCAAAAACGATAATTCGCGCTCGTAATACGGCAGCAATTCTTCCATCGACGACCCCGAACCTCAATATTTCCTGCCGGACCCTGTTCCACCACCGGGCGGTCCGGCCCGCTCGGCGGCTTGATTCACAGCATTCGGGCCGCGCGTGCGCGCGTGACCGAATACTGCAGCGTCGACGGCTGCAGCATCGCGTCGAAACTCACCGGCTCCTCGGCCGGATGCACGACGAGCAGCGCCTGGATCGCGAAGTAAAGCGCGTTGGTCGACTGCTCGTTCAGCTCGAACGTCACCTGGACCTGCTGCAGCCGCGGCTCGTGGCGCGCGATGGCCTGCTGGATCGACTTGCAGATGAATGCGCGGTCGTAGTGACTCGCGAGGCTCAGCCCCGCGAAATCGTTCAGCCCGTAGGTCAGCACCGACTTCTGGCATTCCGGCAGCGCCTCGAGCTCGATTTCGGTGTGCGCGATACGGGTGTTGAGGATCGCCTCGACGTCGCGGGCGACCGTGTTCTTCAGCTCGTCCAGCGACAATTGCCGCATCGCGGCGGTGGCCGGCAGGTGCGGTTCGTCGTCGAACAGCTTGTCGAGAAAACTGGGTTCGAATCTTTTCATCAGCCGGCCTGCACAGCGAAAACGGCAACGGGACGCCGAGCGCCCCGTTGCCGCGACCGACCTTAGACCGCGTAGGTCTTGTCGTTCTTCGTCAGGCTCCAGGCGCCTTGCGTGTTGCCGCCCTGGTTGCCGCCGATCTTCTGCTGCGTCTGCTTCCACTGCACCGCTGCGTACTTCAGCGAGAACGTCTCGATCGGCAGGCCTTCCTCGCGGACGCTCGGCGCGATGCTCGAGATGATCACGTACTTCAGCTTGACTTCCAGATACTGCACGCGCTTGCCTTCGCCGTCCGCGCGCGAGAAGTGGATCGTCACTTCATCGAACGTCGTGCCGCCCGAAGCGTGCTGATACAGCAGCGGGCTCGACGAATCGATTTCCTTCGAGAACACCATGTCGCCGTGTTCGCAGCGCGTTTGCGTCAGGCCGCCGGCCGACGACGCCGTTGCCGAGCGCGGCTGAACGATCGAGTGGTCCCACGACTTCAGCTCGAGCCAGCCCTGATGGTCCTTGTCCGCGGACTCGCCCTTGATTGCGGGACTGCCAAACTGCAAGTGAATGTGTAGCATGGTCCTTCTACTCCCCAAAGAGGTGGTTTTAACGTCCTACCCAGGCGGCCCGCCCGGGCGATTCTGCTCGCTTATGAATTTGCCGATTTGGGCAGATCAGCGACAAGTCGCAGAGAAATCGAGAGTTCGTCGAGCTGGAAGTGCGGACGCAGGAACGCGACCGAACGATACGAGCCCGGCTTGCCCGGAATCTCCGACACTTGTATGGAAGCCTCGCGCAGCGGGAATTGCGCCTTCTGCTCCTGCGTCGCGTTGTCGTCGAGCAGGACGTACTGCGAAATCCACCGGTTGAGGAATGTTTCCACGTTCTGCGCCGATGCGAAGCTGCCGATCTTGTCCCGCATCATCGCCTTCAGGTAGTGCGCGACGCGCGATACCGAGAAGATGTACTGCAGCTGCGCGGACAGGACGGCGTTCGCGTTTGCGCTGTCGGTGCTGTATTTTTTCGCTTTCTGCACCGACTGCGCAGCGAAGAACGCGGCGTAATCGGAATTCTTGCAATGCACGAGCGGGATGAAGCCGAGATCGCTCAGCTCCTTCTCGCGGCGGTCGGTGATCGCGATCTCGGTCGGGCACTTCAGCGCGATTTCACCGTCGTCGGTCTTGAACGTGTGGGTCGGCAGATCCTCGACGAGGCCGCCGCCTTCGACGCCGCGGATCGCCGCGCACCAGCCGAAGTCGTCGAATGCGGCCGTCAGCCGCGCGGCGAACGCCCACGCGGCGTTGCACCACAGGTATTTGTCGTGTTCGGTGCCGTCGACGTCCTCGACGAAGTTGAAGCGCTCCGCGGTCTGGCCGTCCTTCGGATTGAACGGCAGGCGGCCGAGGAAGCGCGGCAGCGTCAGCCCGACGTAGCGCGAATCCTCGGAATCGCGGAACGACTTCCACTTCGCATATTCGACCGTGTCGAACACCTTCGCGAGATCGCGCGGCTTGCCGAGGTCCGAGAACGACTCGAGGCCGAGCAGCTCCGGCGACGCCGACGCGATGAACGGCGCGTGCGCGGCCGCCGCGACGTGCGACATCTGCTCGATGAAGTACAGGTCCTCCGGCTGGCGCGAGATCTCGTAATCGCCGATCAGCGCACCGAATGGCGAGCCGCCGAACGTGCCGAATTCCTCTTCGTAGACCTTCTTGAACAGCGCGCTCTGGTCGAACTCGCTCGCGCCCTTGAAGTCGCGCACGAGGTCGCGCTTCGGTGCGTGCAGCGCCTTGATCTTGATCGTCTGGCCCGTGTTGCTTTCCTTGACCAGGTAGTCCAGCCCGCGCCAGGTGCTTTCCAGACGCTGGAATTCCGGCGCGTGCATCACCGCGGACAGCTGCGTGGAGATCAGCCGGTCGAGCTCCGCGACGCGCGCGTCGATCGTCGCCGACAGGTTGTCCGACACGATCACCGTGCCGTCGAGCACCTGGTGCACGAGCTCGCCGATCAGGTCCTTCGCGCGCGCATGCTCGGAATCGGATTTCGCGACCTTGCTCTTCTCGACGATCTCGTCGAGCAGCGAAGTCCCGGCGGCGTATTCCGCGCCGCTCGCTTGGGCCGCAGCCGTTTGCTGGTTCATCTCAACACTCCGTCGTCATTCGCCGTCTTTGTCGCCGCCCGTGCCCTTCGCGAGCTCCTGCAGCTGCTGCGTGTTCTTCAGCACCTCGGACAGCAGATCCTCGAGCTTGTCGTTGCCTGCGAGCTTGTTGCGCAGGTCGGCGAGCTTCGAGCGCGCCTCGAGCAGGCGGCGCAGCGGCTCGACCTGTTCGACGACTTCGTCCGGGCTGAAACCCGACAGCGAACGGAACTTCAGGTCGACCGCGAACTTGCCGCCTTCCGGGCTCAGGCGGTTTTCCACCTGGAACGCGGCGCGCGGCTCGATCGCCTTCATCACGTCGTCGAAGTTGTCGCGGTCGATGTTGACGAACTTGCGGTCGCGCAGCTTCGGCTGCTCGACTTCCGACTGGCCCGCCAGATCGCCGACGACCCCGACGACGAACGGCAGTTCCTTCACCTCGATCGCATCGCCCTTTTCGACCTCGTAGGTCAGCTGGACGCGGGGCGGCCGTATTTTCTGCAAGCTCTTCTGAATGCTTTCTTTCTTGGCCATCTCGACGGCTCCCAGGTTAGTTGTGGTTATCGCGTCAGTTCTGCGGTCAGCGCAGCGCGCTGAACGGGTCGGCGCCACCCTTTTGCGGCGCCGCGGCCTGCGGCGTGGCAGCCGGCGCGGTCGTTGCTGCTTCGGCGGCCGGTGCCGCGCTCGTCTTCGGACGATGAACCGTGCGGCGCGCCGTACGCGCCTTCACCGCGCGCTGCTCGGGCGGGAACAGCGCCGATTCGCCGAGCGTGTCGCGCAGCTGCTTCGCGAGTGCCTGCGCGTCCGACTTCGCGTCGCCCGCGAGCGACGCGTCCTGACGCAGTTCGCCGAGCGACTGCGTCGCGATCCGCAGGCCCGCGACGGCGAGCACGCTCTTCGCCTGGCGGTCAGTCGCATCGCGCTGCAGCGCTTCCTGCGCGGCGACGATCGCCTGGCCGTAGTGGTTCTGTGCAAACTGGATCTGTGCGATGCGCGACCACGGTTCCTCGCGCGTCGGGTCCGACTTCGCGAGCTGCTGGTACAGGCCGAGCGCCTTGTCCTGGTCACCCGCCTTCGCGACGGCGTCCGCATCGGCCAGCGACTTGTTGAACACCTCGGCGGTCGGCGGCGCCGGCGGCTGGCTCGCACAACCGGCGATCACGCCGCAAGCCAGCACTACCCCAGAAAGTTTTGCGAAGAGACGGTCTTTCATCGTTATATCCACCGGCGCGTGAGTATTAAAATCGTTGAGAATCTGGTTCTTTTGCTTTGCACGAAGCGCGCGGGTATAGTACCGATCAATTTTTCATAATTCAATCGCTGCGTGCAGAGTAATTCCCTTTAAAACCGTGCGCTACCCCGTCGAAACGCGTCTGGAAGCCGCTTGGCGGCGGCATTCCGGCCGACCGGAATGCGCAAGTTTTACTTGCTCTGCTGCGCCCGGGCCGGCCGACGGAAAAAATTTCCGAAGACGCGACGCACCGCACACGTGCTTAATAGTTGAACGGCAGATAAGCCGGGCATTCGCGTTCGACGCGGAAATACCCGGCAGTTTTGACAGGGGAGTTAAAGGCGGCACGCCGGAAACACGATGAGATCGTCCATGATTCGCTTTGCGCTGCCGCTGATTGCCTGCGCGCTCCTGGCCGGATGCGCGGCCGCCCCGTTGCTCGGCTCTGCCGCGAGCGCCGTGATGCAGGCGGCCGGCGTCGGCAAGCCCGAGTTGCCCGACGCGCAGAAGCCGCCGCGCAACATCGGGCTCACGCTCGCTGCCGCGCCCAACCTGAACGCCGCGAACGATCGCAAGCCGCTCGCATTAGTGGTGAGACTCTACGCGCTGAAGGATCCGACTTCGTTCCAGCAGGCGCCGTTCGACGCGTTCACCGATCCGACCAAGGAAAAGGCCGCGCTGGGCGCCGATCTGCTGAACGTGCGTGAAATCACGCTGATTCCGGGCCAGCGCTATACGGCAACCGAAAAGGTTTCGCGCGAAGCGCAGGCATTCGGCATCGTCGCGCTGTTCCGCGATCCCGCGATCCAGCGATGGAAACTGACGTTCGACCCGGCGAAGTCGGAGAAATCCGGCATAATCATCGGCCTGCATAATTGCGCGATGACCGTCACCGACGGCACCGTCATCGCACCGCAACAGGGCGCGCCTTCGCAACCGCTGAATATGCTGTCGTCGGTCACCTGCGGTTAAACATGACGCACGAATGTCAATTAACAAGAGTTAACAAATTGGCGATTAATTCGGGCACGACCAAATCGATTACATCGCAACGCCACATTAACCGGATTTGACATGAGTTATTCGGCCAAGGTGCTTTGGGGGGAAGGGCTGTTCCTCCGGCCTCAACATTTCCAGCGGCAGGACGCCTATCACGAGGCGCGCCTGTTCGAATCGATCCAGGCGATCCAGCCGTACAACTGGGGCGTGCGTTCGGTGCGCATCGACCGCGATGCGCTCGGCAGCAACGTGCTGCGCGTGGCCGAACTCGCGCTCGTGTTCCCGGACGGCGCGCTGTATGCGGCGCCGCAGGCCGACGATCTGCCGCCGCCGATCGCGCTGGACACGCTGCCCGACGGCATCAACGAATTCATCTTCTACCTCGCGCTGCATCCGCTGCGCGAGAACGGTACCAACTACAGCGACGATCCGGCCGCGGGTTTCATGACGCGGTTCGTCAGCGAGCAGACGAGCGTCGCCGACAACTTCACCGACGCTGCCGAAGCCGACATCACGTTCCTGAAGACGCAGGTCAAGCTGATCGCGCACAGCGAGCCGCGCGACCAGCTGCTGTCCGTGCCGCTCGTGCGCGTGCGCCGCACCGCGACGTCGGGCTTCGAGATCGACGACAGCTTCGTGCCGCCGTGCCTGGCGATCGAGGCGTCGCCGATTCTGCACCAGCGGCTGCGACAGCTCGTCGATGCGCTGCAGGCGAAGGTCAACGCGCTGTACGGTTTCCACCGCGAGCCGTCGAAGAACATCATCGAGTTCCGCTCGGGCGACATCGCGTCGTTCTGGCTGCTGCACACCGCGAACGCCGCGTTCGCGACGCTCGCGCATCTGCACCAGCACGCGGCGCTGCATCCGGAGCGGTTGTTCCAGGAACTGCTGCGCCTGGCCGGGCAGTTGATGACGTTCTCGAAGGGCTATACGCTCGCCGACCTGCCCGTGTATCGCCATGACGATCCGGGGCCGAGCTTCGCGCGTCTCGACCTGATGCTGCGCGAGCTGCTCGACACCGTGATCTCGACGCGCTATTTCGCGATCACGCTCGACGAAGTGCGTCCTTCGTTCCATCTCGGGCGCCTCGATTCCGGCAAGATCGACGACAAGACCGAGTTCTATCTGGCCGTGTCCGCCGACATGCCGAGCGTCGAACTCGTCGATGCGGTGCCGGCCCGCTTCAAGGTCGGCGCGCCCGACGACGTCGACAAGCTCGTGCTGTCGGCGATGCCCGGCGTGCGGCTGTCGTACACGCCGCAGGTGCCGCCCGCGATTCCCGTGCGGCCGGGCGCGTGCTATTTCCAGCTGGATTCGCGCGGCGCGCTGTACGAACGCATGCTGCAGGCCCAGTCCGCGATGATCTACGCGCCGACTGGCATCAATGACCTGAAATTCGAACTGATCGCGGTCACATCATGAGCTACGCGCCTTCCCTGTTCGGCGACAACGCGCCGGCCCCCATTCATACGCCGGCGTCCACGGACGCCGCGTTCCAGGCCCGTTCGCTGCTCGATCTGCTGTATGACGGGTTCTTCATGCTGTTCCTGCTCAAGAACGGCCGCGAGCCGGACAGCGCGAGCGAATTCAGCACGAAGATCCAGGAGTTCCTGTCGGATTTCGAGCGCGGCGCGAAGAAGCTGAACATCCCGGCCGAAGACGTGTATGGCGCGAAGTTCGCCTATTGCGCGGCGGTCGATGAGATGGTGCTGTCGTCGCAGTTCAAGATCCGCACCGACTGGGAGCGCCGGCCGCTGCAGCTCGTGCTGTTCGGCGAGCAGCTCGCGGGGGAGAAGTTCTTCCAGTATCTCGAGGAATGTCGCGCGCAGGGCGCGGCGCGGTTGCAGTCGCTCGAGGTGTTTCACATGTGCCTGCTGCTCGGGTTCCAGGGCAAGTATCTGCTCGAGGGGCCGGAGAAGCTCGCTTATCTCACTGCGCGGCTCGGCGACGAGATCGCGCACATGAAGGGCAAGCGCGCAGCGTTTGCGCCGCATTGGCCGCTGCCGGATCAGATTGCGCACCGGTTGAAGCGTGAGGTGCCGGTTTGGGCGATCGGGGCGGTGTTTGCGCTTGTGGGCCTGCTCGGGTATCTCGGGCTCAATACGTATCTCAAGGACAAGACGCTGCAGGCGTTGGCGCCGTATTCGCAGGTGATCAAGGTCGGGCCGGAGTCGGCGAATTTGACGATTTCGTTGCCTTGAGGGGCTGCGGCTTAGTGCTTCGTTCGGGCACTTCGGCTTCGTGAAAAAAGGACCGCTTGGCGGTCCTTTTTTACTGTGGCGCGTGGTGTGTGTCTTTAGAGAAGGATGAATTCTTCGTTGTCGACGTAGAACACGAATGCATCGAACAACTGAGCGACGCTCGGTTCGTCGACCTGGTCATGTGCGTTGATTACGATGTCCTCGATCGTCGCGCTGTTCAAGGTCACGCGCCAGCCGGGTTGTGGTGCGGTGGTGGGTGGTGTGGTGGCTTCGGTGTTGGCGGCGTCTTCGATGAATGCACCCTCTGTGTCGAGGGTCCAGGGTGTCTGCGGCAGGCAGAGCCATCCGTGGAAATCGCCAGGGTGTTCGAGGATGTGTTTCAGCGAGGCGGTGGCCGTGGGGATGGGTGGCATGGGTGTTGCGGCTATAACTAGGCTGAAGTCGATGCAAGACGGGTGATGCCACCGGAACGAATGCGCCTGCGTCGCAGCGCTCGCGGCAGCGAGCCGTGATTATGCCAATTTCGGAGGCGGAGGCGGATCGGCGGTTGTTGTCTGGTCGAGCTCTCCGATATACATCGTCGAGCGCGGGATGGTCATCCATTGCGCTTGCCGAGGCGGTCGAGCCGGTCGGGCCCCAGTACGACGAGCGGGAGCGATGCCCGTCGTCACGCGACGTGCAGGAAAGCGGATCTCAATAGAGCGCACCCATTTCCCGCGTTGGATTGCCTCTTGTCAAACTGAGCCAGCCGTTAGATCAGACGTGATCGGCATGCCATTGCCGATTCTGTCCGTCACCGCCTACTCTGAGCTAGAGCAGGCGGAACTCGAGCGCGACGCGATCAAGCATGGCGGCGGTCAGTGTGGTATTGCCGCCGATGGTTTGGTCGGCGAACCACCGATCACATCACACCGGAAACCGCCTGATTCGATCGACTACGTAGCTGCCACCCGCAATTCCCCAACTCGATTTAGCTTGATTGATGATAGATCTGTGGTTTGGGCTTTCTATCTTTTTCGTCGCTTCAGCATGGAGCGTCACAGTATTTCCGCCAAACACTTGGCACAAACTGCAGTAAATAGCCCTATCGCCTGCTCCATCGCGTGCTCGTCGGTAAATCTGCACATTTCTGCCGATTCCCACATCCCGCCAAGACGTTGAAGAACAGCCCGGTCCTCCGTCACACCATAACCGGGGTATTCAAGCTCCTCATAAATCAACGTTACCGGAAACACTGTCCCTGCGTCCGGCTTCGCACCCGACCTGATCATATCGAGCACGTTCTTGGTTACCAACTCTGCAGGTTGGGAGCCGTGTTTTTCGCATATCGCATGAGCCATATTATCTAACCTTCATTTTAAACCCACACTCCGACGTCACGATTCCGTCCACCCGCGCCGCCACATACTTATTCGTATTGCTTGAGTTCCTGCCTGATCAGTTTGTCCAGTTCCATCGGCAACATCAGTGTTCCGTGATCATTCGGCGCCAAAAAGACACCACAAATTTGCTGATCATTCGCCATCCCCGGCAGCCATCGCTCTAGAAAATCGGCTAAAGCAATCTCCTTTGGGAGGAATCCCTGCCATTCATCAGTCGCGCTTAACCTTGCGAACTCCTCCTCTGGCCAGAAAGGCACACTGTCGCTGCACCGGTATGGGCAGTCGCCCACTCCTTGTCAAAGAGACCCGAGACGACTTCAAAGTCAGCGAGCTTGCGGACGAAATAGTCGCATCGGGACTGTGCATCGAGTCGCAGCACGTTCTCTATATTCTTTAGATATGCCGTCATCGTTTGTCACGTGAACCCCTGCGTAACGATAATAGATGCTGCAGGCGAATCGCAGTAACCCCCCACAACCGACTACCTCGCGCAGCATCTTCTGGCGCATCAAGTCCACTCATCCTTAGTGCAGCCGTAGAGGAACCGACGCGAGCGACTCACATTCGAGTGCCCGGTCGGCGCTGACGCCCCCGTGTTGCAAGCACGCGTCCTCATATGCAACATACTCGCCATCAGATTTGGAGGCGAGCATCGCGTCGATCTTTCCGAAATCAGCCTCGGAAGGAATGTCAACCGCAAAGAGAGAAAGCCCACGCGTGACGGAACATTGCGCTCCGAGAGAGTTCAGATCGGAAATGATCGATGCTTTGGTGTCGGGGTCCTCGGCAAAAACTCGCAGTGTTGAATGGCCTCCTCGTGCAACCACGGACGTTGCAAAGAGTTCTCCGTCGACATCTTTCACCGCTACCGTGTCTCCTTTACTCACACCGCAGACGTAATACGGTACGTTATCAACCACACAAGAAAGATCATCCGAAAATATACCCCAGAGAGACTCATATTCCATTGGAGGGTATCCGTCTCCATCTTTCTTCAATCTAAAAATAATCTTCCTAAGCTCTCGCATATTCCATCCTTAACTGTCACACGGCGTACGCCCCAAGCGATTAAGTCGCTTGAAATTATCCTTGATTTTATCCCACAATCGCCTGTTACACTTGCGACACAGAACTTGCGTGTTGTCTTCATCGTTTGCTCCGCCGAGCACATCCGGCTCGATGTGATCGAATTGACGCTCATTTGTCGGCGGGGTGATCCCGCGCTGACTTTTCTTTCCTGGAACAACTTCAACCCCGCAACATTCACAAGTCCCTTTCCCGAAGAATTCCTGATTTTCTTTCGCAATCTTGTCCTTAACGGATTTCGGAATGCGAGCTAAGCCGAGAGGGTCAATCCACTCAATCGGATTCGGAGCGTATTGGTAAACGTTGGCCCCGCCGTTGAGCCCGATAGGATCCTCCGAAGTAAATCGGCCAGTTTCTGGATCGTAATATCGATATCGGTTATAAGCGAGCCCCGTCTCATCATCAACTTGCTGCCCCTGAAACCGCAACGGATTCCTCGCCACAATCCCCGCCGCTTTCGACGCCCGCGCAATCACCTCCCGCGCTTCGCCCCACGCCTTATACGACGCTTCCCACACGACGTCGCCGTCGCCATCGGTCAGCAACTGCGGCGTACCGATCTGGTCACAGTGGTAATAGAACACCGCCGCCTCACCCCGCCGCTCCGGCACCTTCTGCAGCGGATCCGCCTCCGGCACATAGCGATCGGTGCTCTTCCACTCCGGCGTCGCGATCCCCTCGACCGGTTCCGCCACGTACTGCGCCAGCGGCACGAACGTCCCCGGCTCGTAGAGGTAATGCGTGCCACGCTCGCCGTCGCTCTCATACGCCAGCGCGTCACCATCCCATCCGAACACCGTCCGCTCGCCGTTCACCTCCTTCGCAATACGGCGCCCGAACGCATCATAGAAATACCGCGCGTGACTCTGCCGCGACGTCTCGACAACCCGCGCGGACAGCAAGCGGTTGAACCCGTCCCACTCGTATTCCTGCTCACCCGCAGGCGTGCGCTTGCGTACCAGATTCCCGCGCGCGTCGTACTCGAAGTGCATCCCCGCATACGCCTTCAGCAGGTTCCCGAGCACCTTCGGCACCTCGACCGGCAACGTGCTTTCCGGACGCACCGGGCTCGGACGCGACGCAGGCGTCTCCGCCGTCCGCACCGGATCGATGATGTTGCTCGCCGGATCGAACGCAAACCGTTCCTTCGCGATGGGACTGAT
>NZ_JAULUC010000027.1:0-87748 GCF_052851275.1 Burkholderia sp. SR8 | reverse complement strand
AACAAGGCGGGGGTTTTTGCATTTGGGCGACGGAAATGGATGCCCAGGCGGCAGAGCGCACAACGCGGCCGAACTCTGGACGTCTGATCCATCGTTCAGGCAGCTACGCCCTCGAGCGTCTCAGCTCGCTTCAACACAAAAATTCCCGACTCCTTCAATCGACCACCTTTTCTGCGTCCGGCTCCCGCCCGGCCAACGTTGACGCATACGGCGATGATGTTGCGAACAGTGCCAATAGCCGTCGTTCGCTGCCGATGGCGGAAAAAGCCGTGCTTTGGCGAATCTCCGCGCGTGATCTTCTAGTCATCAATGGATTCCCTCAGGCGGACAAGGTGGCGCTGCGCACGGCAGCCGCGCGTTGTCGTCACAAAAATCTATGCGCATAAAGCCCGTTCGCCCGACGGGCCCGACGAAGCAGAACGTAAGCCCTTCGGGGTAATATCGCCATTCGTTCCGATTCGCGATGGCCGTTGTACCCGTCCGCGGTCGGCACCTTTCGTATTCCGTCTCCCGCACCGTTTATGACTGACAGCCCTGCCCAAAGTGGTCGGACGACCGACTTCTTGCCGTATCTCGTTGCCGCGACGTTCTTCATGGAATATCTCGACACGACCGTGATTGCGACCGCATTGCCGCAGATGGCGCGCTCGTTCGGTGTCGGGCCCAACGCGTTGAGTCTCGGGATGACGGCCTACATGCTCGCGCTCGCGGTCTTCATCCCGATCAGCGGCTGGGTCGCGGACCGTTATGGTTCGCGCACGGTGTTCGCGACAGCCATCGTCGTCTTTACCGGCGCGTCGGTGTTGTGCGCGCTCTCCGAGGGCGTGATGACGTTCACGGCTGCGCGCCTGCTGCAAGGTGTCGGCGGGGCGATGATGGTGCCGGTCGGACGGATGATCGTCGTGCGCAGCACCGAGAAGGCAAAGCTGATGCGCGCGATCGCGACGATCACGTGGCCGGGCATCGTCGCGCCGGTCGTCGGGCCGCCGATCGGCGGTTTCATCACGACCTACGCGTCGTGGCGATGGATCTTCCTGTTGAATGTCCCGTTCGGCATCGCCGCGCTCGTGTGCACCTGGCTGATTGTCCGCAACACGCGAGCCGACGAACGACGGCCGCTCGACTGGATGGGCTTCGTGCTGGCCGGCGGAGCGCTGACGTGTCTGCTGATCGGTACCGAAGCGGCCGGCCAGCAGGACGTCGACTTCACGCGTGCCGGCGTATTGGTCGGTGCGAGCGTGCTGTTCGGCATGGCCGCGTGGATGCACGCACGACGCTGCGCGCATCCGCTGCTCGATTTCACGACATTGAAAGTGCCGACGTTCTCGGTGACCGTGATCACCGGCTCGATCACGCGGATGGCGATCAATGCGGTGCCGTATCTGCTGCCGCTGCTGTTCCAGATCGGCTTCGGGCTGTCGCCGTTCCAGTCAGGTTTGCTGCTGCTCGCGAGCGCGTTGGGCAATCTCGGGATGAAAGCGGGCACGTCGTGGATCCTCGATCGCTTCGGGTTCCGCCGCGTGGCACTCGTCGACGTGACGATCGCCGGCATCTTCACGATCGCGTGCGGCTGGTTGACCGCATCGACGCCGCTCGCGATTACGCTGTTCGTCGTTTTCGTGTACGGGCTCACGCGGTCGATGCAGTTCACGACGCTTGCGACGCTGGCGTACGCGGATATCCCCGCTCGCCAGACGAGCGCGGCCAGTACGCTGTGGAGCGCCGCACAGCAGATGACGATCGGGATGGGGATCGCGTTCGGAGCGTTGTCGTTGCGGCTCGCGGCGCTCGTGCGCGGCGATGCGGCGGGCATCCACTACGTACTCGACGATTTCCGCTGGGCGTTCGTCGCGGCAGGCGTGCTCGCGCTGCTCACGTTGCCGGGCTACGCGCGATTGGCGTCCGATGCAGGCGATCGCTTGCGGGCGAATGTAGCGCGAGGGTAGGGCGACGCGCAACGCGCGTTGGTTTCGTGTCTGACGAGTGCCCGCGTTACCGATTACTCGCCTGAAACGCCGATGCGCCGTCACCGCGGCCGTTTGGAGGGCCGCCGTGGCGATCACTGGCCTGGCGGCGGATGAGCAGATCGCGCAGCGGGGGGCGGACAATGACGCGGCGCCGTCAGCGCGAACTCGATCGAATGACGCAGGCGCTGACCGGCGCCGCGCTCGTTCCGATCGCCATCACTGCGCATCGTGGAAGATGATGCCGAGCGTATGGCGGTGGCCGCTTCGAACCCTGCTCACCCCATGGCGCAAGTTGACGCGATACACGCCGCGCGTTCCTTGTACGGGCCGGCCGTGCACGGCGAAGATCACCGCGTCGCCTTGCGTCAGCGGCACCACTTCCGCCCGCGACTGCATCCGCGGCCGCTGTTCCGTCAGTACGAACTCGCCGCCCGTGAAATCTCGACCGGGCGCCGACAGCAGGATCGCGACCTGGAGCGGGAACACATGCTCGCCGTAGAGATCCTGATGGAGGCAGTTGTAGTCGTCGGGACCGTATTGCAGGATCAATGGTGTCGGTCGCGTCTGCCCCGCTGCATGACAGCGATCGAGGAACGCCTGGTGGACTTTCGGATAGCGGACGTCGATCCCGAGCGCCCGGTTCCAGCGGTTCGCGATCGGTGCGAGATGCGGATAGATAGCCTCACGTAGCTCGGCGATGACGTCAGGCAGCGGATACGCGAAATACTTGTATTCGCCGCGCCCGAAGCCGTGCCGTGCCATCACGACGCGTGAACGGTACAGCGAATCGCGAGAATAGAGCGACGCGAGGGCGTCGCACTCGCTCGCGGAGATCAGGCGCGGCGCTCGCGCGCAGCCGTATCGGTCGAGCTCGACATCGACCGCCGCCCAGTCGATTGCGTCGACGCGTTGTGCGATGTCCAACGATAAGGCGGCAGGTTGCAGATCGGCAATGTTCACGGGCGTACCTCGGTGTTGTCAGCGACGTGACGTCGCGGGTCGCATGCAATGGTTCGGAAGCGTTTGGCGCACGATTGAAGCCACGATGGGCGTCGATGGACCCAGTCTAGACGTGTGCGTCTGCCGGTGCGCTCCAGATCTTGCGCTCCAATTCCGACACGAAAGAGGGCAGGTTTGCGGGCTGGTGCGAATACGCTGAGTGCGGCGTGTCGGCGTGTCGGCGTGTCGGCGTGTCGGCGTGTCGGCGTGTCGGCGTGTCGGCGTGTCGGCAAGTCCGGCGAGTGCGGCAAGTCCGGCGAGTGCGGCGAGTGCGGCGAGTGCGGCGAGTGCGGCGAGTCCGGCGAGTCCGGCGAGTCCGGCGAGTGCGGCGAGTGCGGCGAGTCCGGCAAGTCCGGCAAGTCCGGCGAGTGCGGCAAGTCCGGCAAGTCCGGCAAGTCCGGCAAGTCCGGCAAGTCCGGCAAGTCCGGCAAGTCCGGCAAGTCCGGCAAGTCCGGGAAGTCCGGGAAGTCCGGGAAGCCGGAAAGCGGAAAGCGGAAAGCGGAAAGCGGGAAACGGAGAAACGGAGAAACCCAGCCTCAGCAACCGCCCCTCCCACGCCGGGCGACCGGATCCCCGGCCACCCACCGCCCATCCGATCACGCCACCGACCGGAACACCCAGTAGAGCCCGGTCGCCAGCGCGATCGACGCCGGCAGCGTCAGCACCCACGCGAGCACGAGGCTGCGCACCGTGCTCCATTGCAGCCCGGATCCGTTCGCCGCCATCGTGCCCGCGACGCCCGACGACAGCACATGCGTCGTCGACACGGGCAACCCGTAAGCATCGGCTGCGCCGATCGTCAGCATCGCGACGAGTTCAGCCGACGCCCCCTGTCCGTACGTCAGATGCTGCTTGCCGATTTTCTCGCCGACGGTCACGACGATCCGCTTCCAGCCAACCATCGTGCCGAGACCGAGCGCGATCGCAACGGCCACCTTCACCCAGGTCGGGATGAACTTGGTCGCGTGGTCGAGCTGCTTGCGATAGTTGTCGATCGCGAGCTTGTCGTCGGCGGCGAACGCGGGCTGTCCCGACTTCTCGATCAGGCGAATCGCTTCGGATACCAGATACATCGTGTTGCGCACGTTGTCGACGTCGCCCTGCGGCACGGCCGCCATCGAACCCGACGAGCCGACCGCGGCCGCAAGCGACGTCGAGAGCTGTTGTACGCCCGGCAGCACGGCGGGCGTCATCTCGCGGCGCTGCACGAAGCGCTCGACGTCGGCGCGCGGATTCGCGGACGGTGCGACGCCGTTCGCGTATTTCGCGAAGGTCGCGGCGGCCTGGTTCGCGACGGCGACGAACGTCTGCGATTCGGCCGGCGTGACGGCCTTGTTCAGCGCATACGCGGTCGGCACCGTGCCGATCAGGATCAGCATGATGAGACCCATCCCTTTCTGTCCGTCGTTCGACCCGTGCGCGAACGACACGCCGGTGCACGTGAGAATCAGCAGGCAGCGAATCCAGAACGGCGGCGGCTGATCCTTCGGCGGTTCCTTGTACAGTTCCGGAATCCGCACGGCGGCCTTCAGCACGAGCAGCAGCAGCGATGCGCACAGGAAGCCGACGATCGGCGAGAACAGCAGCGACTTGCCGACGCCGAGCGCTTGCGCCCAGTCGACGCCGCTCGTACCGGACGGCCCATGCATCAGTTGGTTCATCAGCCCGACGCCGATGATCGATCCGATCAGCGTATGCGAGCTCGACGACGGCAATCCGAAATACCAGGTTGCGAGGTTCCACACGATCGCGGCGATCAGCAGCGCGAACACCATCGCGAAGCCGGACCCGCTTCCGACCTGCAGGATCAGTTCGACCGGCAGCAACTGCAGGATGCCGAATGCGACGGCGCCGCTCGAAACCATCACGCCGAGGAAGTTCCACATGCCGGACCAGATCACCGCGACGTTCGGCGTCAGCGAGTGCGTATAGATGACGGTTGCGACCGCGTTCGCGGTGTCGTGAAAGCCGTTGACGAACTCGAAACCGAGTGCGATCAGCAGCGCGGCGCCGAGCATCAGATACGGGAACAACGACCCTTCGCGCACGGGCGACAGATCGGCGATCAGATGGGTGGCGATGTAGATGGCGCCGATCGCGAGCACCAGCAGGAAGACGGCATAGCCGACCTGCCGGGTGCGTTCGGAAGAGGCAGAATTGTTCGCGGCGGACGGAGCGGGCTGATTCATGACGGCATCTCGTAAGGGAACCGCGTCCGATCCTAGCTTTCGCTATCAGTCAGTTTGATGACAGTACGGACATCGAATCGTCGTCTTACGGATATGCAAGGATGCGGCCGTGCCGGCGCGCGCCGTTCTCCACATAGTGAACACCGGCCCCGCATGCGAACCCTGTCGCGCGTGCAGTGGATGAACGCCGCTAGCGCAGCATGCGCGGCGCGTTTCCCGTCGATTCGCGCGCGAGCGCGACGAACGCGGCCAGATAGTCGATCGACGCATCCGCCTCGCGGATGCCGAGAAAGATCTGTTTCGCGATTCCGTTCTTGCCGAGCCTGACGGGCACGACCGGCATCCGGTCCGCGTATTCGTCGGCGAGCCATCGCGGCAGCGCGGCCACGCCGCGTCCGCTCGCCACCATCTGCAGCATGATGTCGGTCGTCTCGATCGATTTGTGGCGTCGCGGCACGATGCCGGCCGGCGTCAGGAATTGGTTGTAGATGTCGAGTCGGTCGGTCTCGACCGGGTAGGTGATCAGCACTTCGTCGGTCAGTTGCTCGGGCGTCACGTAGTCGGCGTTCGCGAAGCGGTGCGCATCGGCGACGACCAGCACCTGCTCGTAGTCGAACACGGGATCGAAGCGCAGCCCCGGCCGGTTCAGCGGATCGGGCGTGACGAGCACGTCGACGTCATGGCCGAACAGCGCGCCGATGCCGCCGAACTGGAAGCGCTGCTTCACGTCCACGTCGACGTCCGGCCAGCGCGACAGGTACGGCGACACGACTTTCAGCAGCCACTGGTAGCACGGATGGCACTCCATCCCGATGCGCAGCGTGCCGCGCTCGCCCTTCGCGTACTGCTTCATCCGCTCCTCGGCAAGCTCGAACTGCGGCAGCAGCCGGTTCGCCAGCTTCAGCAGATATTGGCCGCCCTGCGTGAGCCGCAGGCCGCGCCCTTCGCGGTCCCAGATCGGTGTGCCGAGCTGCTGCTCGACCTTACGGACGGTATGGCTGAGCGCCGATTGCGTGAGATGCAGCGCATTGGCCGCGGCCGTCAGCGAGCCCTGACGTTCGACTTCACGGATCACGACGAGATGGAATCGTTCCAGCATGGCATTGGTACCGGCAATAACAGGAATGCATGAAAAAACTTAATGGATGAATGAAATAATGCCATTTTATTTCATGGGATGAAATCCCTATGATGGCTGCCGGATCGACTATTTCTTCTGGACGGCAGCTTCATGGTGACGACACACAATCTCGGTTTTCCGCGCATCGGCGCACGGCGCGAACTCAAGTTCGGTCTCGAACGCTACTGGCAGGGCGAGTCGTCGCGCGACGCGCTGAAGGCACTCGGCGCGGAGCTGCGCCAGCGTCACTGGGGCCAGCAGCGTGCTCTCGATTTCGCGCCGCTCGGCGATTTCGCGTTCTACGACCACGTGCTCGACATGAGCTTCACGCTCGGCAACCTGCCGAAGCGTGTGCAGGACTTCCGTGGCGATGCGCTGGACAACTATTTCCGCGTCGCGCGCGGCCGTTCGGCGCAGTCGGCGGACGCGCATGCAGCGTGCTGTGGCGGTGTCGCGGCCGGCGAAATGACGAAGTGGTTCGACACGAACTATCACTACATCGTCCCGGAATTCCACGCGGACACGAACTTCTCGCTCGATCCGTCGCGTCTGCTGCAGCAACTGGCCGAAGCGCAGGCGCTGGGCGTGAATGCGAAACCGGTGATTCTCGGCCCCGTCACGTATCTGTGGCTCGGCAAGGCGAAGGACGATTCCGACCGTCTCGCGCTGCTGCCGAAGCTGCTGCCGGTATACGGCGCGCTGCTCGACACGCTGACCGCGCAGGGCGTCGAATGGGTGCAGATCGACGAACCGATTCTCGTCACCGAGCTCGATGCCGAATGGCGGCACGCGCTGCGCATCGCGTACGACGCGCTGGAGACGCGCCGCATCAAGGTGCTGCTCGCCACGTACTTCGGCCAGTTGCAGGACAACCTGACACTCGCGGCGTCGCTGCCCGTCGACGGGCTGCATATCGACGCGATCAACGCGCGTGACGAAATCGATGCGCTCGTGCGCGCATTGCCGGCCGATCGCGTGCTGTCGGTGGGCGCGATCAACGGCCGCAACATCTGGAAGACGGATCTGAACGCAGCGCTCGACTGGCTCGAACCGCTCGCGCAGCAACTGGGCGAGCGGCTGTGGCTCGCACCGTCGTGCTCGTTGCTGCACGTGCCGGTCGATCTCGCGAGCGAGACGCAGCTCGACGCGGAAATCCATTCGTGGCTCGCATTCGCGCTGCAGAAGCTCGATGAACTGAAGGTGCTGGCGACCGCGCTGAACGCAGGTCGCGACGCGGTTGCCGACGCACTCGCCGCGAACGCGGCCGCGATCGAATCGCGCCGCCGCTCGCCGCGCGTGAACAATCCGGCGGTGAAGGCGGCGATCGCGCGCATCGACGCGCAGCTCGGCAATCGCACGAGCCCGTACACGCAGCGCGCGCCGAAGCAGTCGGCGCGGCTGAACCTGCCGGTGTTCCCGACGACGACGATCGGCTCGTTCCCGCAGACCGCCGAGATCCGCCACGCACGCCGCCAGTTCAAGGCCGGCGCGCTGGATGAAGCCGGCTACCGCGCGGCGATGCAGGCTGAAATCGAACGCAGCGTGCGCGAACAGGAATCGCTCGGGCTCGACGTGCTCGTGCATGGCGAAGCGGAACGCAACGACATGGTCGAATACTTCGGCGAGCAGCTCGACGGCTATGCGTTCAGCCAGTTCGGCTGGGTGCAGTCGTACGGGTCGCGCTGCGTGAAGCCGCCGATCCTGTTCGGCGACATCAGCCGTCCGAACGCGATGACGGTCGAATGGATCGCGTATGCGCAGTCGCTGACGAGCAAACCGATGAAGGGGATGCTGACCGGCCCGGTGACGATCCTGAACTGGTCGTTCGTGCGCGACGACCAGCCGCGTTCGGTGTCGTGCTACCAGCTCGCGCTCGCGATCCGCGACGAAGTGCTCGATCTCGAGAAGGCCGGCGTGCAGGTGATCCAGATCGACGAGGCCGCGCTGCGCGAAGGGTTGCCGCTGCGCCGTGGGCAGTGGGGCGCGTACCTGAAGTGGGCGGTCGAATCGTTCCGCATCGCTGCGAACGGCGTGCAGGACGACACGCAGATCCATACGCACATGTGCTATTCCGAGTTCAACGACATCATCGCGTCGATCGCCGACATGGACGCCGACGTGATCACGATCGAAACGTCGCGCTCGGACATGGAACTGCTCGATGCGTTCGACAGCTTCCGCTATCCGAACGAGATCGGGCCGGGTGTGTACGACATCCACTCGCCGAACATCCCGACGCAGGATCACATCGTCGGCCTGATGCGCAAGGCGGCCGAACGGATTCCGGCGGAACGGCTGTGGGTGAATCCCGACTGCGGACTGAAGACGCGCCAGTGGGCCGAAGTGATACCCGCGCTGACGAACATGGTCGCCGCCGCGAGGACGCTGCGCAATCAGGTGCGATAACGCGTGGACGAAGCGTGCCGCCCATTACGGTCGAGGATTGGGCGGCAGCAAAGCTGCGGTCCGTATTTACGGGCCGCTTGTCTTGGGTCGTCTTCACGCATACCGCGGCCGTTGCGCGGTAGCGCCGGACGTCCAACGCAAAACGGGCAGGCGATGTCGCCTGCCCGTTTTGCGTGGGTTGCGTGAAATTACGCGGTGCGTGCGCCGCGCGGCAGCGCGTCGTTCTGCTTGCCTGGTGCGCCGGCGTCGTCGATGCCGACGCGGCGCGAGATCAGCCACACGCACACCGACGACAGCACAGCCGCGCTCGTGTACTGGATCGCGAGCGGCCACCATTGCGGTGCCGCGTTCTGCGCGATCAGCGTGGCCACGAGCGGCGTGAGGCCGCCGGCGATCGCGCCGCACACCTGGTACGCGATCGAGATCGCCGTATAGCGGATGCGCGCGACGAAGATGCCGCTGACGAAACCGGCGACCACCGAGTAGTAGCCCGATTCCGCGAGCGTCGCGAGCCCGACGCCGACCGTGATCGACACCGGCGTGCCCATGTGCACGAGCGGCAGCATCACGAACGGCACGATCGCGGCCCACGCACCGGTGATCAGCAGCACGCGCGTCGTGCCGAAGCGCTGCGCGAAGAAGGCGGCGGCGAGCTGCACGACGAACTGCAGCACGGCGACGATCGTCATGCAATGCAGCACCATCGACCGGTCGAGCGACAGGAACTGCGTCGCGTAGCTGATCATGAAGATGTTGCTGAAGTACACGCCGGCGATCCCGTACACGTTCGCGCCGATCGCGAGCAGCAGCAGCGGCCAGTATTTGAGCGCTTCGCGCACCGGGTTTTGCGCGGTGTTGCCGCTTTTCTTCACTTCCTCGAACTCGGGCGATTCGGACACGCTCGCACGGATCACGAAGCCGACGATCAACAGCACAGAACTCGCGAGGAACGGCACGCGCCAGCCCCAGCTCATCATGTCGTCCTTCGACAGCGTGCTGATCGCGCCGAACGCGAGCATCGACAGGATCAGGCCGCTCGCACTGCCGAGCTGCGCGAACGACGCGAAGAACGTGCGCTTGCCTTCGGGCGCATGCTCGCCGGCGAGCAGCACCGCGCCGCCCCATTCGCCGCCGACCGCGATGCCCTGCAGCACGCGCATCAGCACGAGCAGGACCGGCGCGATCATGCCGGCCTGCGCATGGGTCGGCAGCAGGCCGATCGCGACGGTCGACACGGCCATCAGCATCAACGTCGCGAGCAGCGAGCGCTTGCGGCCGAAGCGGTCGCCGAGATAGCCGAACATCACGCCGCCGAGCGGCCGCGCGAAGAAGCCGACCGCGAACGAGCCGAACGACGCAAGCAGGCTGATGAAGCGGTTTTCGCCGGCGAAGAACAGCGGCCCGAACACGATGGCGGCGGCGGTCGCGTAGCTATAGAAGTCGTACCACTCGATCGTGGTGCCGACGAACGACGCGAGCGCCGCCCGCTTCGGTTGCTTGACGGAAGTCCCCATCTACTGTGTGCTCCTCTGGAATCCTCTGATTTGGATAGGTGTGTGGCGGCGCTCAGTCGCGGTACGCGACGCCCGGCAGCACGCACAGCAGTTCGTACGCGAGGTTCGCGCCGAGCAGTGCCGTGGTGCCGAACGGGTCGTACGGCGGCGCGACTTCGACGAGATCGCAGCCGACGATGTTCAGCCCCTTCGCGCCGCGGATGATCTCGAGCGCCTGCGGCACCGTGAGCCCCGCGATTTCCGGCGTGCCGGTGCCCGGTGCGTAGGCCGGATCGATGCCGTCGATGTCGAAGCTGATGTAGACCGGCGTGTCGCCGATGCGCGCGCGCACTTCTTCCATCAGCGGCGCGAGCGACTTGTTCCAGCATTCCTCGGCCTGGACGACGCGGAAGCCCTGCTCGCGGCACCAGTCGAAATCCTCGGCGGCGTAGCCGGTGCCGCGCAGGCCGATCTGCGTGACCTTGTCGCCGTGCAGCAGGCCTTCCTCGACCGCGCGGCGGAACGGCGTGCCGTGCGCGATCTTTTCGCCCATCATCGTATCGTTCACGTCGGCGTGTGCATCGACGTGGATCAATGCAACCTTGCCGTGCTTGCGGTGGATCGCGCGCAGGATCGGCAGCGCGATCGTGTGGTCGCCGCCGAGCGTGACCGGCTTGCAGTCGTGCTCGAGGATCGCGTCGTACGCGGCTTCGATGCGCGCGATGGAATCGTGCAGGTTGTACGGGTTGATCGCGACGTCGCCGATGTCGGCGACCTGCAGCGAATCGAACGGCGCGGCACGCGTGGCCATGTTGTACGGGCGCAGCAGCACGGATTCGGTGCGGATCTGGCGCGGGCCGAAGCGCGCGCCGGTGCGGTTGGAGGTGCCGAGATCGAACGGCACGCCGACGAAACACGCGTCGAGCCCGGCGGCGCTCGGCACGTGCGGCAGGCGCATCATCGTCGCGATGCCGCCGCTGCGCGGCATTTCATTGCCGCCGAGCGGCTGGAAATGGGTGTGGTCGTTCATGGGGTCGTCTCTTCCGATGTGGGGTTGCCGTATCATTCGACGCGGTCTGGCGCATAGTTTTACGCGTCCGGCCGGAAAGAAGAATGCGAAGATATCGACGTAAACATCGATTTCCATCGATGTATGGAAGGGGAATAGCGTGCTCGGGAACCTGTCGACCCTGGATCTGCGGTTGATCCGCGTGTTTCTCGCGGTCACGGACGCGGGCGGCGTGTCGGCCGCGCAGGCGATGCTGAACGTCGGCCAGTCGACGATCAGCGCGCAGCTGTCGTCTCTCGAGACGCGGCTCGGCTACCGGCTGTGCGAGCGCGGCCGCAGTGGCTTCCGGCTCACGCCGAAAGGCGAGCGGTTCCACGCGATGAGCCGCAAGCTGCTCGCCGCGCTCGACGAATTCGGAATGGCCGCACGGCACATGGACCGCCAGCTGGTCGGCACGCTGAACATCGGCCTGATCGGCCATACGCCCGTCAGCCAGAACGCGCGGATCGCCGAGGCGATCGCCGCGTTCCGTACGCGCGACGAGGCCGTGCGCTTCTCGATCTCGGTGCGCGCGCCGGGCGATCTCGAGGAAAAGCTGCTGAGCAACGAGATCCAGATCGCGGTCGGCTACTTCTGGCATCGCGTGCCGACGCTGCACTACACGCCGCTGTTCATCGAGCGGCAGGTCGCGTACTGCGGCCGCGGGCATCCGCTGTTCGAGCGCGCCGGCGCGCTGACGCCGGCCGACGTCGCGGGATTCGAATGGGCGTGGCGGTCGTATCCGCTTCCGGAGGCGCAGATGTCGACGACGCCCGATCGCGTGACGGCGACCGCCGACAACATGGAGGCCGTCGCGCTGCTGATCCTGTCGGGCCATCACCTCGGCTACCTGCCGCAGCACTTCGCGGCGCCGTACGTCGCGCAGGGGCTGCTCGCGCCGCTCAATCCCGAGCAGCTGCACTACGAGGTCACGTTCCACATGGTCGTCGCGCGCGACGGGCGCGGCGATCCGGTCGTCGAGGCGTTTCTCGAGGATCTCGAGCGCGCGCATCAGTCGCCCGACGTGGTGTGACGCTGCGCGGCCAGCGGAGGTCCGGGGAGGCCGGCAATGTGAACGAGTGTCACGCCGGAGGCCGGCACGGCGCTTGTCACGGCACCGGCAACCCCGCGTCGTGCTTCACTTCGCGCAACGACAGCGCCGATTCGATCGACGTGACGCCCGGCAGCATCCGCAGCGAATCGCGCAGGAACGTGCCGTAATCGTCGAGGTCGCGCGCAACGACCTGCAGCAGATAGTCGGCCGTGCCCGCGACGTTGTGGCAGGCCAGGATTCGCTCGATGCCGAGCACTTCCCGTTCGAACCGGTCGGCGACCTTGCGGTCGTGGGTCGCGAATCGCACCAGCACGAACGCGACGACGCCGAACCCGAGCGCCTGGCGCGACAGCTGCGCGCGGTAGCGCTCGATGTAGCCGTCGCTTTCGAGGCGCTTCAGGCGCCGCGCGCACGGCGTTTCGGACAGGCCGACGGATTCCGCGAGGCGCGCGATCGGCAGGCGGCCGTCGCGCTGCACCGCGGCGAGGATCGCACGATCGGTTTTGTCGAGTTCGGTCATGTTGGCGGATTCCTTGTTCGAATATGGGAATTGTGGCGGATTCCGCCATGAATCGCCAATTGCGAGCTAAAGTTGGCCAATAATCCCTCCTTCTTCAGCGGCAAGATATCGTCATTGAAGGACGGGGGGCAGACCATGATTTCCACGCATTTGCTGTTGATTTATCTCGCCGCGCTCGCGGCCATTTACGCGGTGCCGGGCCCCGACATGGCGCTCGTGCTGCAGACCAGCATCGGCCGCGGCGTGCGGCCCGGGATGGCCGCCGCGGCCGGCCTGTCGCTGTCGCGCACGGTGCACGTGACGCTGTCCGCATGCGGCGTCGCCGCATTGATTCGGAGCGCGCCGTGGCTGTACGAGGCGATCCGCTACGGCGGCGCGCTTTATCTCGCTTACGTCGCGATCCAGGTGTTCCGCTCGCCGGTGTTCGCGCTCGGCGACGGCGACGGGGCCGCGGCGGGCGAACTGCGGCAGTCGTTCTTCAAGGGGCTGCTGACGAACCTGCTGAACCCGAAGGCGCTGCTGTTCTGCTCGGTGCTGCTGCCGCAATTCGTGCGGCCCGAGGCCGGGCCGGTCGTATGGCAGATGTTCGAGCTCGGCGCGATGCTCGTCGCGGCCGGCGTGTGTTTCGACCTTGCATGCGTGTTCGGCGCGTCGCGCATCGCGGCGTGGATGCGCGCGCATCCGCTCGCGCAGACCGTGCAGCGCTGGACGTTCTCGGCGGCGCTGATCGGCTTCGCGCTGCGCCTGTCGATGGACTGAGCCGCTGCTTGATGGGCGCGCTGCCGACGGGGCCGCTTGGCCGCCTGACGCGATGCGCGACCGAACGAAGGCCGGCCGCGATGCCGGCCTTCGCGCGTTTCCGGGCACGGCCCGGCACGCGCGCAAATCGTCTGACTGTTCTAAACTTCCTTTAACTTCGCGCCGTCGCAAACGTGCCGTCGCAAACGTGCCGTCGCAAACGTGCCGTCGCAAACGCGCCGTCGCAACGCGCCGTCGCGAACCGACTGACCGAACGGAACCGTCTCCCGCCGGCCCTGTCCGATTTCCTGGCTGTTCCGTGCAACGCGGTACCAAGGAGGGTCTGAACATGGCAAGGCATCTTCAAGCCGACCGTGAACCCCGAATCGTCGCCGAGTCCAAGTGTCTCGGTCACTGCGATCCGGCAGAACGCATCCACGTCACGATCATGTTGCGGCGGCAGGAAGAAGGGCAACTCGATGCATTGGTCCACCAGCTCGCGAGCGGCGACGCGAACGCCAAGCCGCTGTCGCGCGACGCATTCGCGCAGCGTTTCTCCGCCAATCCCGACGATATCCGCAAGACCGACGACTTCGCGCGCCATCACCAGCTGACGGTCGATCGCGTCGATCCGGTCGAGAGCGTCGTCGTGCTGTCCGGTACGATCGGGCAGTTCGAAGCCGCGTTCAGCGTGAAGCTCGAACGCTTCGAGCATCGCGCGATCGGCCAGTACCGCGGCCGTTCGGGCCCGATCTCGCTGCCGGACGAACTCGGCGATGCGGTCACGGCCGTGCTCGGTCTCGACAGCCGGCCGCAGGCGCGTCCGCACTTCCGGCTGCGCCCGCCGTTCAGGCCCGCGCGCGGCGCGACGGCCGTCACGTTCACGCCGCCGCAGCTCGCGTCGCTGTACGGCTTTCCGGCAGGCGACGGCGCCGGGCAATGCATCGCGATCGTCGAACTCGGCGGCGGCTACCGCGCGGCCGATATCGAGCAGTATTTCCGCGGGCTCGGCATCGCCAAGCCGCCGACGCTCGTCGACGTGAACGTCGGCACCGGCCGCAACGCACCGACCGGCGAAGCGAACGGCCCGGACGGCGAAGTCGCGCTCGACATCGAGATCGCCGGCGCGATCGCGCCCGCCGCGAAGATCGCGGTGTACTTCGCGCCCAACAGCGACGCGGGCTTCGTCCAGGCCGTCAACGCGGCCGTGACCGACAAGACCAACCGGCCATCCGTGATCTCGATCAGCTGGGGCGGCCCGGAAGCGATCTGGCAGGCGCAGTCGGCACAGGCGTTCAATCGCGTACTGCAGGCGGCGGCCGCGCAGGGGATCACGGTGTGCGCGGCGTCGGGCGACAGCGGCTCGGGCGACGGGCTGCAGGACGGCGCCGATCACGTCGACTTCCCTGCATCGAGCCCGTACGTGCTCGGCTGCGGCGGCACGCAGCTCGATGCGCTGCCGGGGCAGGGCATCCGCAGCGAGGTCACGTGGAACGACGAGGCGGGCGGCGGCGGCGCGGGCGGCGGCGGCATCAGCACGCTGTTCGACGTGCCTGCCTGGCAGCAGGGGCTGACGGTCGCGCTCGCCGACGGCAGCACCACGCCACTCGCGAAGCGCGGCGTACCCGACGTTGCCGGCGACGCATCGCCGCAAACCGGCTACGAGGTGTCGGTCGCCGGCACGCCCGCGGTGATGGGCGGCACGAGCGCGGTCGCGCCGTTGTGGGCCGCGCTGATCGCACGGATCAATGCGTCGGCCGGCGCGCCGGCGGGCTGGATCAATCCGGTGCTGTACAAGAATCCCGGCGCGTTGCGCGACATCACGAAAGGCTCGAACGGCACCTATGCGGCCGCCGCGGGCTGGGACGCGTGCACGGGCCTCGGCAGCCCCGACGGCGCGAAACTCGCGGCGCTCCTCGCGCGCAAGCCGTCGAGCTGACGCGCCGGTACCGGCCTTTACTTTCGACGCGGGTGTCCTGCCCGCGTCTTTTTTCACCTCCAGGAGCAGCACGATGGGCATCGATTCCGCATCTTCCGGCGGCGTGTATCCGCTGCATCACGGCGACCACAATTCGCATGGCGTGCCGCCGACCATCAATCCGGTCGCGTTGAGCCACGGCCGCGACCTGCCGTTCTTCGATCCGGTCGCGTACGGCAACGGCCCCGACGACTCGGTCACCGATACGACCGAGGCGGCCGCGATCACGCACCACACGATCCTGATCGACGGCAAGCGCATCGCGTACACGGCGACGGTGGGCCATCTCGTGACGGTCGATCCGAGCAGCTCGCAGCCCGCCGCGAAGATCTTCTACGTCGCGTTCACGGCCGACGGCGCACCGGAGGAAACGCGGCCCGTCACGTTCTTCTACAACGGCGGGCCCGGATCGTCGTCGGTGTTCGTGCTGCTCGGCTCGTTCGCGCCGAAGCGGATCAAGACGTCGATGCCGGGCTTCACGCCGCCCGCGCCGTACCAGATCGAAGACAACCCGGACAGCATGATCGATCACAGCGATCTGGTGTTCATCAACCCGGTCGGCACCGGCTATTCGGCCGCGGTCGCGCCGAACAAGAACCGCGATTTCTGGGGCGTCGACCAGGATGCGAATTCGCTGAAGCAGTTCATCAAGCGCTACCTGACGAAGAACAACCGCTGGAATTCGCCGAAATACCTGTTCGGCGAGTCGTACGGCACCGCGCGCAGCTGCGTGCTCGCGTACAAGCTGCACGAAGACGGCGTCGACCTGAACGGCGTCACGCTGCAGTCGTCGATCCTCGACTACCGGCAGGCCGGCAACCCGGTCGGCGCGCTGCCGACCGCGGCGGCCGACGCGTGGTATCACAAGAAGCTCGGCGTCAAGCCGGCGCCGGCCAATCTCGGCGCGTTCGTGGAGGAAGTCGCGCAGTTCGCGCGCACCGACTACCTGAGCGCGTTGCGCAACGTGCCGCATGCGGATCCGGCCGTCGTGCAGAAACTGTCCGACTACACGGGCATCGATACGGCGACGCTGCAGACGTGGGGACTCGATATCGCCGGCTACAACGCGCGCGGCAATTCGCTGTTCCTGACGACGCTGCTGCACGCGCAAGGGCTCGCGCTCGGTTCGTACGACGGCCGCGTAACGGGGATCTCGTCGGGCATCGCCGGCAAGATCGATCCGAACTCGGGCGGCAACGACCCGACGATGACCGCCGTGACGGGCGTCTATACGGCGATGTGGAACAGCTATCTGAACGAGCAGCTGAAGTTCACGTCGAACTCCGCGTTCACGGACCTGAACGACCAGGCGTTCCAGAACTGGGACTTCAGCCATATCGACCCGACCGGCGAGCAGCAGGGCATCGACGCGAAGGGAAACGTGATCCTGTACACGGCCGGCGATCTCGCCGCGGTGATGGCGCTGAACGTCGACCTGAAGGTGCTGTCGGCGAACGGCCTCTACGATTTCGTCACGCCGTTCTACCAGACCGTGATCGACCTGCAGCAGATGCCGCTCGAGGACCAGAAGGTGCGGCAGAACCTGTCCGCGCGCTTCTATCCGTCGGGGCACATGGTGTATCTGGATGGCGGGTCGCGCACCGCGCTCAAGCGCGATCTCGCGGCGATGTACGACGCGACGGTCAGCGATACGAGCGCGCGGATGCGGATTCGCGCACTGCAGGCGAAGAAGACGGGCGGGCACGCATAACGCCGCCCGCCGCGCACGTGCCGCGCGCAACCGCTCCGGTTCGCGCGGCGCCGTTCGCCGACGGTGGCCGCCGGCTTACGCGGCCGGCCAGTCGAACGGCGTGTACGGCAGCGCGCGCTTGTGACGCGAGCCGTCGTAGAAGCGCAGCACCGTTTCGTACACGTTGTCCGCGACGGTCTTGCCTTCGAGGAAGTCGTCGATCTCGTCGTAGGTGACGCCGTACGCGTGCTCGTCGGGGCGCAGCGGACGCAGTTCCTCGAGGTCGGCCGTCGGTACCTTCATCACGATCAGTTCGTCGCCGCCGAGCGCGCGGGCGACCGCACGCACGCGGCGCTTGTTCAGGCCGGCGAGCGGCAGCACGTCCGCGCCGCCGTCGCCGAACTTCGTGAAGAAGCCCATCAGCGACTCGGCCGCGTGATCGGTGCCGATCACGATGCCGCGGCGTGCGCCGGCCACCGCGTACTGCGCGATCATGCGCTCGCGGGCCTTGATGTTGCCGTGCACGAAGTCCTGCTGCGCCGGCGTTTCGAACGCGTGACCGGACGCGACCAGCGATGCGAGCATCGCGTCGGCGGCGGGCTTCACGTCGACCGTGAAGGTCTCGTCGGCGCGCACGAATTCGAGCGCGCGCTGCGCATCGGCTTCATCGTTCTGCACGCCGTTCGGCAGGCGCATCGCGATGAAGCGTGCATCGTAGCCGCCGGCGCGCAGCTGTTCGACCGCGAGCTGCGCAAGCCGGCCGGCCGTCGACGAATCGACGCCGCCGCTGATGCCGAGCACGTAGGTCCGCAGGCCGGTCGAACGAAGGTACTGCGCGAGGAAATCGACGCGGCGGGTGATTTCGGCGTCAACGTCGAATTGCGCGGCGACGTGCAGTTCGGCAATGATCGCGCGCTGGCGGCTGGCGTAATCGGCGGATGTCATGGGGGTGGTTCCGGAACGAAATGCAAGGCGCTCATCATAAGCGCAATCGCGGCCCGGCGCCGCGCCCGGCATGCGATCCGGCGGCCGCGCGTTGCATCGGCGAGACGCGGTGCATCGTCATGGTGCAACGGGCGGCGGCGGGGGCGCGCTTGCGGGTGGGTGCTTCGTTTCGGCGCATGCGAGCGGGCGTGGGCGGTGCTTTGCCCTGGTCTCGGATGCTGCTTCACTCGCGCCCCGCCTGCGCCTGCGACCTCATCGTTTCAGGCAACTCGACGCCGCGCGAGCACGACGCCCGCCAGCGCGAGCGCGAAGCCGGCGAGCTGAACGGTCGCGAGCGTTTCGCCGAACAGCCAATACCCCTGCAGCGCGGCGAGCGGCGGCGCGAGGAACAGCAACGACGTCGCGCGTGCCGCGTTGCCGCGCCGCAGCATCCACATCAGCATCGTGACCGCGCCGCCCGACAGGAACACGACGCCCCATACGAGCGAAATCCACAGCGCCGGTGCGCCGATCCAGCGCGTTTCGTGCAGCAGCACGACGAACACGGCCGCGACGATCGCCGCGCCGAGGTTCTGCACGGCGACGGCCGTACGCAGGTCGTTCTGCGCGAGCCTGCCCTTCTGGTACAGCGAGCCCGCGGTGATCGACCCGACCGACAGCACCGACACGGCCACGACGAACCACGCAGGCGCGGCGCCCGGCGGCGGCGCGACGCCGCCCGCGACCTTCGGCGCGAGCACGAGCGCGACGCCGGCGAGCCCGAGCGCCATGCCGAGCCAGCCGCGGGCGGGCAGCCGCTCGTTGAACAGCGGAACGGCGAGCACGGCGGTGGCGAGCGGCTGCAACGCGCCGAGCAGCGCCATCACGCCTGCGTTCAGCCCCTGCGCGACGGCCCAGTAGCTGGCGCCGAGATAGATGCCTTGCAGCAGTGCGCCGGCGAGCAAATGGCGCGGCCATTCGCGGCGGGCCGGCCATGGCGCGCGCGCGACGAGTGCCACGATGCCGAACAGCGCGGCCGTACCCGCGAAACGTGCGAGCAGGAACAGGTTCGGATCGGCGTAGGGCTTGATGGCCCGGGCGACGATGAAGCCGGTAGACCACAGCGCGACGAAAGCGGCGGCGACGAGCGAGGTAAGCATGCGGGGCGGGCCGCGATGCGGCCGGACGATTCGTGAAGTCGGCCAGTATCGGGCGAAGCGGTGCCGCCGTCTTGTCGGATTCTGCACTCGCGCGCGGCGGGCCGAGGTGGTACGCATCCATCGCACGCGCCGTGCCCGGCGGTGGCTGCGAACTCGCGATTGGAGAGGCGGTACGCGCCTGATGCAAGCGTGCTTCTTTGGGCGCGACCGGAGCGCGCGGGCGATGCGCCAGCGGCGTGCCGGCATGCCCGCGGCGCGGCTATCGGCAGGCGCGACGACCGAGCCGCGGGATCAACGCGCGCTGCGGCGTGCGCAACGAACGGAGCTCAGTCGAGCGAGAACGTGTCGAGCGGCTGGTTCGCGCGCGCGTCGGTCGCGAAGCGCGCGGCGAGCTGTTCGTACAACCGGCGCGCCTCGTCGAGCGTCAGGTCGATCCAGTACGGATCGCCGGCCCCGTCGTTGAGCCGTTCCGGCGAAAACTGGATTTCGATCACACTGCCTTTGCGATACATTGCACGCGCCCCCTGATGGTCCGTCGTTTGGCGAAACGCAAAGTGTAGCAATCGCGTGCCGCACCGATTCGCGCACCTCGGGCAATACTGAATTTCGCGTTTCGGGAAACGCGGAGCCGCCGGCCGCGTGGCCGTCAAATGCCGGTCAAACGGCCGTAATACAATGTCCGGCTTACCCATTGGAGTCGCCTCGGGCGCATCGCGATGCTGGCGGAACAACGTCATCAATACATTCTGTCGGAGCTCGGACGATCGGGCGCGCTGTCGGTTGCCGAACTCGTGCGCTCGCTCGACGTGTCGCGCGAGACCGTGCGGCGCGACCTGAACGCGCTTGCGGCGCGCGGCCTGCTCGTGATGACGCACGGCGGCGCGCTGGCGGCGGACCGCCGCGAGCCGAGCCTGTCCGAGCGTGAAGCGGCGCATGCCGACGCGAAGCGCGCGATCGGCCGGCGCGCAGCCGAATTCGTCCCGGACGACGCATCGGTGCTGATCGACTCGGGCAGCACGCCGCACGCGGTCGCGCTCGCGCTGACCGACCGGCACCGGCTGTCGGTCTACACGAACGACTGGCGCACCGCGTTCGTGCTCGCGCGGCGCAACGGCAATCGCGTGACGTTGCTCGGCGGCGAACTGTCCGACGACGAGGACGCGACGTTCGGGCTCGATACGATCCAGCAGCTCGCGCAATACCACGTCGATTTCGCGTTCGTCGGCGCGGGCGGCATCACGATCGACGGCGACTGCACCGACTACTCGCGGCTGGCCGCCGAAGTGCGCAGCCGGATGATCGCGGCGGCCGGCACGGCGGTCATCGTCGCCGATCATTCGAAATTCGGCCGCGTGACGCCGGTGCGGATCAACGGCACGTCGGCCGCGCGCTATCTCGTCACCGAGCGCACGCCGGACAAGGCCGTGCGCCGTGCGCTGACTGCGCGCGGCATCGAGCTGCTGGTGTGCGACTGACGCGCAGCCGACACATAAGGTTCATCGAACGGTCATCGCGCGGGAAAAACCAACGCCGACACTGACCCATTCACGTCGATCGGCCGCGCGCCAGGAGCACTGAATGACCGTCAGCGTACGCAGTTATCTTTCCCCGACCCTGGTCCTGCTGGCTTTCGACTGGGCCGCCGCGGCGTCGCGCACCGACTTCCTCGGCTTTGCGATCCGGCGCACGCCGGGCTTCTGGTCGGCCGACGGCAAGACGCGCGCGCCGAACAGCTGGCTGCCGAACCGGCTCACGTTCGACGGTCCGGCCGCCGACACGCAGGGCGATGCGCCGACCGACCAGGCGCCGATCCAGAAATTCATGTGGTGGGACGCGCGCATCGATCCGCAGGATCGCGGCGCGTCGTTCCGCTATGACGTCTTTCCCGTGGTCGGCACGCCGGAGCATCTGCAGGTGCTCGACACGGAAGCCGGCACGTGCGACGTCGTGCTGCCCGCGCACATCGTCGACGGTATCGGCACGTGGTTCAACCGCGCGGTGGTGAGCTCGCAGGCGTTCGCGAAGCAGGTCGCGGCGCTGGGCCTCGCACCCGATGCGGCGCCGAACGCGGACCAGGCGCTGAAGCTGCGCACGTGGCTCGCGAACGACATGGAGCAGGTGTTCGCGGAGATGCTCGATCCTGCGTCGCGCGCGGTGTCGGCGGTCTATCACCTCACGGACACGCTGTGGGCGCTGCCCGCGTTCGACGCATTCGGGCGCAAGCACGGCGCGGCGTCGCTCGCGATCGTCTACGACGCGCACGCGACTGCGCGCAAGGGCAAGCCGCCGCTGCCGTCGCCGAACCAGCCGGCGGTCGACGCGCTGCAGGGCGTCGCGACGCTGGCGCCGCGCGATCGCACGCACATCATGCACGACAAGTTCATCGTGACCGACGCGCCGTCGAACTGGCCGGCGGCCGCGACGCCCGCGCGCGTGCTGACCGGCTCCGCGAACTTCACGACCGAAGGGCTGACAGAGCAGGCCAACGTGCTGCACGCGTTCGATTCGCCGGCGCTCGCCGCGCTGTACAACCAACGGGCGCATGCGCTGGCCGCGAATCCGCCGATTGCGGCGACCGCGAAGTTGTCGCCCGGCTGGTCGGAACCGCTGACGATCGGCAGCGCGCAGGTGCGCGTCGCGTTTTCGCCGGAGCCTGCCGGGCAGCGCACCGAGATCGATACGATCGTCGCCGCAATCGAGGCCGCGCAGCATTCGGTGTCGTTCTGCCTGTTCATGCCGACCGATGCGGCGCTGCGCGATGCGTGCTTCGCCGCCGGCGATCGCGGGCTGATGATGTTCGGGCTGGTGAACCGCATCAACGCCGGCAGCGCGACGAAGGCCGATGCCGAGCAGCACGACGGCCAGCCGCTCGATGCGGCGACGCTCGCGAACCTCGAGCTTTACCACCGCCGGCGCGATCGCCGCGACGTGATCGATGCCGCGTATTTTTCGCCGGCGACGGTGCCGCACGGTTTCGAACCGGAGCTGCGGCTGTTTCCGGGCGAACCGGCGCCGGCCTATCCGCCGGTCGTGATCCATCACAAGTTCATCGTGATCGATGCGGAAGGCGCGCACCCGATCGTCTATACGGGCTCGGCGAACATGAGCCGCAATTCGGAGCAGTACAACGACGAGAACCTGCTCGAGATCCGCGACGCGCGCATCGCGGCGATCTATCTCGCGGAATTCCTGCGGCTCTACGAGCACTATCGTGCGCGGGCGCTGTCGATCGAAACGAAGCAACGCGGCACCGGCGCGCCGCGGCAGCTTGCGCTCGCGCCGGATTCGAGCTGGGCGAAGAAGTATTACGTGGCGGGCAGTCCGGAAGAGAAGGCGCGGATCGCACTGGCGTCGAGCGTGCCGGCGGACTCCACGGCGGCGCCCGCCCGGCGTCGAGTGGCGTGACCGGACGCGCAGCGTGCGTCCGGCTCAGGCCGGTTGCACGCGGTGCGGTGTCGTGTGGGAACGTGTGCCGGACGGCGAGTGCATCGCTCGCCGGCGGGCGTTCCGGCGGAACAGCGTCGGGTGCTTACGCGGCGACGTAGCGCAGCACGGAGTCTGCAATCGTCTCGCGATGGCGCGCGCGCAGCCGCGGCGCCGACGGATCGCGGCCGAACGCGGCGCCGAACGTGTAGCGGTTCGACACGCGGTGAAAGCAGAACGAGCTGATCAGCAGGTGCAGGTCGAACGCGTCGATGTCCTTGCGGAACGCGCCGCTCGCCGCGCCGCGCTCGAGCAGTTCCTCGAGCGTCTTGATGATGCTGACGTTGCGGTTCTTGAACGACTTCAGCTGTTCGAGGTACTTCGCGCCGTGGATGTTCTCGATCGACACGAGGCGGACGAAGTCGCGGTGCTTGTCGTGATAGTCGAACGTGAATTCGACGAGCCGGCGCATTCCTTCGCGCGGCTCCATGTCGCCGACGTGCAGTTCCTGCTCGAGCGCGCGGATATCGCCGTACACCTTCTCCAGCACGGCCTCGTACAGGCCTTCCTTGCTTTCGAAGTAGTAGTAGAGCATCCGCTTCGTCGTGTTGGTACGCTCGGCGATCGCGTCGACGCGCGCGCCTGCGAGGCCCATCGCGGAAAATTCCTGCGTGGCGACGTCGAGGATGTTGCGCTTGGTTTGCTCGGGATCGTATTTGCGCCGCGCATCGGTCGCAAGCGCGCGGCTTTCGGACGTGGCGGCCTTGCTTCCAGCTTTCATGTGACTTTGTTGTGGGTTCGCGGCGGCATGGAGAAATCATTCTAGCATGCGGGAAATGCCCGCCCGGCCGACCTTCCGCTCTAATCGGCCGCGCGATTTCGGCAGTTGCCGCCGCCGTTCAGCGCCGGCACGACGCGAGCGCGTCGCGGGCCTGGTATGCGGTGTACGTGAGCTGCGCGGCGGCGAGGCCCGCGAGCCCGAACGTGCGCGTGAGCCCGAACGCGGCGAAGCCTTCCGGCACGGGCTGCTCGCCGGCCAGCGCGGCGGCGAGCGCTTCGCCGGCGACGGTGGTCGGCGCCATCCCGTGGCCGCCGAACGCGATCGCATGCCACACGCCGTCCGCATCGCGGCCGATCTGCGGCATCTTGTGCCGCGCATAGCTCATCAGCCCGCCCCATGCGTAGTCGACCTTCACGCCGTCGAGCTGCGGATACACGCGCAGCAGGTCGCGGCGCAGCAGCCGCGCGATCGCGTCGGGACCGCGGTCGAGCACGGAGATCCGGCCGCCCCACAGAATGCGCGTGTCCTTCAGCGGACGGTAGTAGTCGAACGCGAAGCGCGTGTCGTAGATCGCGTAAGGCGCGTCGATCGCGTCCGGCAGGCGCGTGCCGAGCGGCTCGGTCGCGATCACGTAGGTCGCGATCGGCAGCACCGCGCGCTCGATGCGCGGCGACACGCCGCGTGCATAGCCGCCGCCGGCGAACACCACATCCTTCGCACGCACCGTGCCCTGCGCGGTGCGCACGACGTAGCCGGCGCCTTCGCGCGCGATGCCGAGCGCGGCCGAGCGTTCGTACACGCGAGCGCCGCCGCGCGACGCGGCGGCCGCGACGCCGAGCACGTACTTCAGCGGATGGAAGTGGAATGCGTTCGGCTCGAACAGGCCGCCGTAATAGCGCCGCGTCTTCAGCCGCGCGCGCAGCGCGTCGGTCGCGACCGGTTCCCAGTCGACGTCGAATTCCTGCTTCATCAGCGTGCGCACGCCGTCGAGCCGCGACGGATCGTCGAACCAGTTCGCGAGCATCACGCCTTCGTCGACGATGTCGCAGTCGATTCCGTAGCGGGCGATCCGCGCGCGGATCAGGTCGACGGCTTCGACCGTGAGCCGGTACAGCCGGCGGCCTTCGTCGCGGCCGAGCGTGCGCAGCAGGTCCGCGTTGTCGAGGCTGTAGCCGCCGAACACGAAGCCGCCGTTGCGGCCCGACGCGCCGAAGCCGACCCGCTCGCTGTCGAGCACGACGACCTCGCGCACGCCGCGCTCGACGAGGCCGAGCGCCGTGCACAGGCCGGCGAGGCCGCCGCCGACGATGCAGACCTGCGTGTCGATCGTGCCGGTCAGTTGCGGGTAGGGCTGGCGGGTAACGGTGGCTTCGTAGAAGTTCTGCATGCGGGTTCGGTGACTCGTAACGGCAAAAAACGGAAACGGCGCGCGTCGATCTTGCCTGAACGCGCGCGCCGCGTCGAATGGGGTTTGTCAGCGCAACGGCGGCCGGGGTCGAACGGCGGCCGGCGCACTGCGGGGCGTCAGGCGCCCGGCGTCGGATTGACCGGCGTCGCGACGTAGGCCGGATAGCCGGCGTCGGCCTTTGCCTGTTCCGTCGCATCGGGCGTCGCGTTGCGCTCGATCCACGGCGCGATCTCCATGTCCTCGTAGCGCACCAGCCGGCATTTGCGCACCAGCGCATAGCCGAGCCAGATCGCGACGAAGAACGGCAGGCCGATGTAGGTCGCGGCGATGCCGGCCCAGTCGATCTTGTCCGCGAGGAACGCCTGGTAGTCCTGGCCGAGCGCGACGACCGCGCACAGCGCGAACGCGAACAGCGGGCCGAACGGGAACCACTTCGACCGGTACGGCAGCTGGTCGATCCGGTAACCCTGCTTCAGGAAGCCCTTGCGGAACCGGTAGTGGCTGACCGCGATGCCCAGCCACGTGATGAAGCCGGCCATCCCCGACGTGTTCAGCAGCCACAGGTACACGGTCTTGTCGCCATACAGCGACGTGAGAAAGCACAGCGCGCCGACGGCGGTCGTCGCGTACAGCGCGTTGCGCGGCACGCCGCCCGGCGACAGCTTCGCGAACAGCTTCGGCGCGCGCCCTTCGGTTGCAAGGTTGTAGAGCATCCGCGTCGACGCGTACATCCCGGAGTTGCCGGCCGACAGCACGGCCGTCAGGATCACCGCGTTCATCACGCCGGCCGCGAACGCGAGGCCCGCGTGGCGGAACACGAGCGTGAACGGGCTCACGCCGATGTCGGTCACGTCGCTCTTCAGCAGGCTCGGATCGGTGTACGGAATCAGCACGCCGATCACGAAGATCGCGAACACGTAGAACAGCAGGATGCGCCAGAAGATCTGGCTGACCGCGCGCGGGATCGTCGTGCGCGGATTCTCCGATTCGCCGGCCGCGACGCCGATCATTTCGGTGCCCTGGAACGAGAAGCCGGCGATCATCGCGACGCCGAGCATGGTTGCCCAGCCGCCCGCGAACGGCGCATCGCCGATCGTGAAGTTGCCCCAGCCCGCGCTCGGGCCGCCCTGCATGATCCCGAAGATCATCAGCAGGCCGACGCCGACGAACGCGAGCACCGTCAGCACCTTGATCAGCGCGAACCAGTATTCGGCTTCGCCGAACCCGCGCACCGACAGCGCGTTGAGCGCGAAGATCAGCACGAGGAAGATCGCGCTCCACCAGACGCCCGGCACGTGCGGAAACCAGTAGTTCATCACGAGCTGCGCGGCGACGAGTTCGACCGCGAGCGTCACGGCCCAGCTGTACCAGTAGTTCCAGCCGAGCGCGAAGCCGAAGCCTTCGTCGACGAACTTCGCGCCGTAGGTCGCGAACGAGCCCGACACAGGCATGAACGCGGCCATTTCGCCGAGGCTCGTCATCAGGAAATAGACCATCAGGCCGATCAGCATGTACGCGAGCATCGCGCCGCCGGGGCCGGCCTGCGAGATCGACGCGCCGGACGCGACGAACAGGCCCGTGCCGATCGAGCCGCCGATCGCGATCATCCGCAGATGGCGCGCCTGCAGGCTGCGGTGGAGGGACGGCTTCGCGGGCGGCGAGCCGGACGGACGGGGCGAGTCGGGGCGGGCATCTGAATGCATGGCGGGTGCTGGGCGCTGTCTCCGGGATTGTTCTTTGGCTGCGAAGGGCGACGCATCGCCGGCTGGCGGCCCGCAGCGGCGCTGCTTCGCGGGCTCGCTCCGGGCGAACCAGTCGCGACGCGGGACGCCTTCGCATTTCGTCCGGCCGCCTTGCAGCGGCCGTCGGCGCGCCGGGTGCGGTGCACCTCGACGCCGCCCCGATTGTGGGTGCCTGCCGCACCCGCGGCAAACGATATTTCCGCACAGGGTGATGCAACTTTGTCATCAACTGGCGGCGCGCCGCAGGCGGCCGTGCGGCCCGGCTGCGGGCCTTGGACGTGTCCGATACCGGTGCAGAAACGGGCGTGTTCGTCCCGCCCGGTTGTTGCGTTTTAGGAATGAAGTCGTGAGTTAATATCAATAGCGGCCCGACTTGTGGCCGCCGACAATGTGTCTCATGGATCGTGCCTCGCGAGGCTATGGCGCGCCGCCCGGCCGGGCTGCCGGCGGTGGCGCCGTGCGATGCGCCGTGCGGCGCAGCGGGCCCGCCGCGCGGCGCATCCGCTTGCACAGGGCGCGCGAACGCGCTCCAATCGAATCACGCGGGCGGCGCTGCCGCCGCACCGATCAATCTGTCCCTGAAGAGGAAGTGATGCAATTCAACGACATTCTTGCTGCGCTCGACATCGATCTCGCCCAGTGGAAAGGCAATGCGCTGACTGCGCGTTCGCCGCTGGACGGCGCGACGCTCGCGACGCTGGCCGTCGACACGCCCGCCGACGCCGAGCGCAAGATCGACGCCGCGCACGACGCATTCCTCAAGTGGCGCACGGTGCCGGCACCGGTGCGCGGCGAACTCGTGCGCGTGTTCGGCAACGTGCTGCGCGAGCACAAGGCCGAGCTCGGCCGCCTCGTCACGCTCGAAGCCGGCAAGATCACGTCGGAAGGCCTCGGCGAAGTGCAGGAAATGATCGACATCTGCGATTTCGCGGTCGGTCTGTCGCGGCAGCTGTACGGGCTGACGATCGCGTCCGAGCGCCCGGGCCACCGGATGATGGAAACGTGGCACCCGATCGGCGTGTGCGGCGTGATTTCGGCGTTCAACTTCCCGGTCGCGGTGTGGGCGTGGAATGCGGCACTCGCATTCGTGTGCGGCGATTCGGTCGTGTGGAAGCCGTCGGAAAAGACGCCGCTCACCGCGATCGCATGCCATCGGCTGCTCGCGAAGGCGCTGCGCGAATTCGACAAGACGCATCCGGGCGTCGCGCCGGAAGGCCTGCATCAACTGGTGCTCGGTATGCGCGATGTCGGCGAGGTGCTGACGTCGTCGAAGAAAGTGCCGGTCATCAGCGCGACCGGCAGCGTGCGGATGGGCCAGGAAGTCGCGAAGGTGCTGAGCCAGCGCCTTGCACGCGGCATCCTCGAACTCGGCGGCAACAACGGGATGATCGTCGCGCCGAGCGCCGACCTCGATCTCGTCGTGCGCGCCGTCACGTTCGCGGCGGTCGGCACGGCCGGCCAGCGCTGCACGACGCTGCGCCGCCTGATCGTCCATCGCAGCATCGTCGATCAGCTGCTGCCGCGCATCGAGAAGGCCTATGCGTCGGTGAAGGTCGGCAGCCCGCTCGAGGAAGGCACGCTGGTCGGCCCGCTGGTCGACCGCGCATCGTTCGACGCGATGCAGAAGGCGCTGGCCGATGCACGCGAGCAGGGCGGCGAAGTGAAGGGCGGCGAGCGCGTCGACGTCGGTCACGCGGACGCGTACTACGTGCGTCCGGCGATCGTGCGGATGCCGAAGCAATCGGCGGTGGTCGAGCGCGAGACGTTCGCGCCGATTCTCTACGTGATGGTCTATGACGACTTCGACGACGCGATCGCCGTGCACAACGCGGTGCCGCAAGGCTTGTCGTCGGCGATCTTCACGAACGACATGCGCGAGGCCGAGCAGTTCATGTCGGCGGCCGGCAGCGACTGCGGGATCGTCAACGTGAACATCGGCACGAGCGGCGCGGAAATCGGCGGCGCGTTCGGCGGCGAGAAGGAAACGGGCGGCGGTCGGGAGTCGGGTTCGGATGCGTGGAAGGCTTATATGCGCCGTGCGACGAATACGATCAACTACAGCCGGCAGTTGCCGCTGGCGCAGGGGGTGAAGTTCGACGTGTGATGGCGCGCGCCCGGCAGGGCGCGTCGACCGTCGAATGAAACGGGCCGGTTGCCGCGGAAGCGGTAACCGGCCCGTGTCGTTTTCGGCGATGCGCGCGGTGGGTGCAGCGCGATGCTCGATCGCGAGCGCGACCGCTCGATCAGCCGCTTACGGTTCGTGCCGCGCGGCACCGTCGCTCGACGGCATGTTCTGCACGACCAGCATCTGCGGGCTCGACAGCGTGATCCCCGCCGCGCGCAACTGCTTCAGGATCTCGAACAGCAGATCGCTCTTCGTCGAGCTCGCGATCCGCGGGCTCGATACGTAACCGGTCACGCTGAGCGTGATGCCGTCCGGCGCGAGCTGGCTGAACGTGACCGACGGCGCCGGCTTGTCCAGAATCGCCGGATGCTCGCGGTACGCATCGAGCAGCAGGTCGCGCACCTGCTCGGGGTCGGTATTCAGCGGGAACGTCAGCATCAGCGTCGCGACACCCTGCGTGCTGTTGCCCATCGTCACGTTGCGCACGTTCTGCGAGATCAGCTGCGAATTCGGCACGATCACGGTCGAGCGGTCGCTGAGCTGGATCTCGGTCGCGCGCACGTTGATCCGCCGGATGTCGCCTTCGACGCCCGCGATGCTGACCATGTCGCCGACCTTCACCGGCCGCTCGGTCAGCAGGATCAGCCCCGATACGAAGTTCTTCACGATTTCCTGCAGGCCGAAACCGATACCGACCGACAGCGCGCTGACGATCCACGCGAGGTTGCTCCACTTGACGCCGAGCAGCCCCAGCGTCATCAGCACGAGCAGCACGTAGCCGACGTTGGTGAACAGCGTGATCAGCGACACGCGCATGCCCGCATCCATGCCGAGCGCCGGCATGAATTCGCCGTCGAGCCAGCGGCGCACCGAGCGCAGCAGGTAGAAGCCGATCGCGAACCCGATTCCCGCGTTCATGATCCGGTCGGGCATGATGTTCAGGCTCTGCAGCCGCTGGCCGCCGATCATCGCGACCGCGCTGTCGAGCAGGTCGCTCGGCGTCGTGCCGAAGCCGCCCGTCAGCAGCGCAATGGCCGCGACCAGCATCAGCAGGCTCGTGCCGAGGCCGGACACGACCGTGTGCGCCTGCTCGAGATGCCGGTCGTCGAGCGCGAACAGGTGCTTGATCTGCTTGCCGGTCGACAGGTTCGCGGAGAACAGGCTCTCGCTCGCGTCGCGCGTCAGCTGCGTCAGGATGTAGACGCTGCACAGCACGATCTCGAACCACACGAGCTCGTACGTGATGAAGCGCGCGACCGTGATGTAGCCGATCAGCAGCGCGACCAGCGACACGACGATCGCGAGCGTGACGCCGGCGTGGATCAGCCCCGCGAGCGTCGAGCGATCCTCGGGCGCTTCGCCGGATGCCGCGATGGCGGCGCGCACGCGATTCGCGCGCAGGATCGATGCACCGACGGTCAGCGCGACGACGAGCGACACGATGCCGCGGCCGAACAGCGTGACGGACAGGCTGGTGTCGACGATCCGGTTGATCGATTCGAGCGTGCCCGACATCAGCAGCAGCGCGGCGAGCACGCCGGGGAACGGCTTCATCGCGAGCGCGACGGGATCGGCGAGCGCGGGCAGCCGCCACGACGGATGCTTCGTGCAGAGCAGCGCGCGCCCGAGGCCGGCAATCAGCGCGCAGGTCACCGCGAGCTTCGCGAACTGGTCCCACAGATCCGTCATCGACGGCGTGAGCTCGTAGTGGCGCGCCAGCGCGAGATAGAGGATCTGGACGGCGACCGCGGTGGCCAGCAGCGTCGCGAACGCCGTCGACAGCGCGAGCGCGCTGCGCCGCAGCCGGGTCGGCGGCAGGCGGTTCAGGCAGACCCATGCGAGCCCGCGTTCGACGATGCGGCGGCCGCCGAGCCACACGGCCAGCGCGGCGATCAGCAGCAGCGTGGTGAGCGCGCGCTGGCCCGGCGTCCACGACGAGCGCAGCATGTCGCGCAGCTCGTCGTTGAAGTCCTCGAGCCGCTGGACGTCGTCCGGCGACAGATGGAACAGCGGCAACCAGAACTGCGCGCCGAAGATGCTGCCCGAACGGAATGCGAGCTGGTTTTTCAGCAGGCTGCGGTGCAGCTTCGCGAACTGATCGGTCAGGTTCGCGAGGTTCGTCTTCTGGTCCGCCGCCTGCTTGAGCGCGGCGTCGATCTGCGCCTTGCGCGCGTTCAGCGCCGCCCGCTGCTGCGCGACCGCGGGCGTTTCGGGCGACGCGCCCGGCGCCGGCGGCGGGCCGAGCACGTCGAGCTGCGCCTGCACTTGCGTGCGCTGCGGCGCGAGCTGGCTCTGCAGCTTGTCGACGTCGGCGCTCAGTTCCTGCGTCGCGTCGCCGAGTTCGTCGAGCTCCTTGCTGTTGGTCGCGGTCGACGTCTGCTGCTTGATGCGGTCCTGCTGCACCTGCATCTGCTTGAGTTGCGCGACCGCGTCGCTCAGCGAAATGGTCGGCACCGGGACGCCGACGCCGCTCGCACCCGGCGCGGATGCGGCCGACGGAAACGCGGACGCGGTCGCGATCGCCGCGAACTGCAGCAGCGCGAACAGCGCGATCCGGCGTGCGTACGTGGAGAGTCGTTGTATGGACATGGAATGCTTACGTTTTGCCGACAATGCCGGATGCCGAAAGGCACCCGGAAGCCGGGAGTTGGCCCGGTAGCATGTTACCGGGGTGCGGCGGCGGCAGTCGTGCCGATCGGGCGGCGTGCGGGTCGCGCGCCGGATCGCCTCGACGGGCTCGCGAGGGGTCCGTGCGCCCATGCCGACGGGGCCGCGCCGGATCCTCGCGCAGTCGCGCCGCGCCATTTCAGGCGGCCGGCATTCCTTACGAAACCGACAGACCGTTACGCAATTTACATATTGTTCGGCGCGAAAACGCGGTGCCGGAACCGGTCCGCAACGCGACGCCGGCCGTGCGGCGTGCCGGTACAATGCAGCGAATCATCCGACGGCGGCCCGCCGGCCGCCGCACAACAACAGACGACACGATCAGGAGACACGACCAAGATGGTCTCAACGGACAGCATTCCCCACGCAGCCGCCTTGTCCTCTTCCATCGACCCCGGCTCGATTTCCGCGCGCCTCGACCGCCTGCCGCCGACCCGCAGCGTCTGGAAGCTCGTCGTGCTGCTGAGCCTCGGCTTCTTCTTCGAACTCTACGATCTGCTGTGCAGCGGCTATGTTGCGCCGGGTCTCGTGAAAAGCGGGATCCTGTCCGCGACGACGCACGGACTGTTCGGCACCACGGGCGTCGCGAGCTTCATCGCCGCGCTGTTCTCCGGGCTGTTCGTCGGCACGATCGCATGCGGCTTCCTCGCGGACCGCTTCGGCCGCCGCGCGATCTTCACGTGGTCGCTGCTGTGGTACACGGCCGCCAACGTCGTGATGGCGTTCCAGGACACGGCGGGCGGGCTGAACTTCTGGCGCTTCGTCGTCGGTCTCGGGCTCGGTGTCGAGATGGTCACGATCGGCACGTACATCTCCGAACTGGTACCGAAGCAGATCCGCGGTCGCGCGTTCGCGTGCGAGCAGGCGGTCGGCTTCGTCGCGGTGCCGGTGGTCGCGTTCCTTGCATACCTGCTCGTGCCGCACGCGCCGTTCGGCCTCGACGGTTGGCGCTGGGTCGTGCTGATCGGCGCGCACGGCGCGCTGTTCGTGTGGTGGATTCGCCGCGAGCTGCCGGAAAGCCCGCGCTGGCTCGCGCAACAGGGCCGCGTCGACGAAGCCGACCGCGTCATGCGCGCGCTCGAGGCGAAGGTCGAAGCCGAATACGGCCGGCCGCTGCCGGCGCCCGCGCCGGCCGAACCGGTGCCGCCGCGCGGCCGCTTCCGCGACATGTGGGTGCCGCCGTATCGCAGCCGCACGATCATGATGACGATCTTCAACGTGTTCCAGACGGTCGGCTTCTACGGCTTCGCGAACTGGGTGCCGACGCTGCTGATCAAGCAGGGCATCACGATCACGTCGAGCCTCATGTATTCGAGCGTGATCGCGCTCGCCGCGCCGCTCGGCCCGCTGATCGGCCTCGTGATCGCCGACCGCTTCGAGCGCAAATCGGTGATCGTCGCGATGGCGGCGGCGATCGTCGTCTGCGGGCTGATGTTCAGCCAGACCACGGTCGGCGCGTTCCTGATCGTGCTCGGCATCGGCCTCACGCTCGCGAGCAACATCATGTCGTACAGCTTCCACGCGTATCAGGCCGAGCTGTTCCCGACGTCGATCCGTGCGCGCGCGGTCGGTTTCGTCTACTCGTGGAGCCGCTTCTCGGCGATCTTCTCGTCGTTCGTGATCGCGGCCGTGCTGAAAGGCTTCGGGACGTTCGGCGTGTTCGCGTTCATCGCGGGCGCGATGGTGATCGTGATGGCGGCGATCGGCCTGATGGGGCCGCGCACGAAGGGCATCGCGCTGGAAACCATTTCGAAGTAGGCAACGGATCATGCACGCTCGTGTGTCGTGTGCGGCATGCGAGCGTGGCTGAACGTCGAACGAAGCAGCGTGCCATGCGGCGGCGGCGCAACCGGCAACCAGTTGCAACAAAGCGTGACCAAGCGCAAAACTGCCGGAAAACCGGGGGTTCGGCCCTGCCGATTCCCGTTCGCGCGAGTAGAATGAAAGACCTGACGACTCATTAGCCGCCATCGGACCGGACGCGTTGCATGCGCGAACGGCTCCACCGCGAAGAGGCGTCGGCGCCGCGCGAATCAACGTGTGTGCGGCGTGTCGATGGCTTGCGCGGAAGACGTGCCGTTCGCTGCGTGCGGCGGCCGGTCCGGCCGATGGCCTCGATCGCATGATGCTTTCCGACCTCGCGCGGTGTTTGTCCAGGCCGCGTCGCCGTACCCTCGCAGTCGCATCCGTGTGGCTCGCTGCTGCCCTCCCGATTTCTCTGCTCGTCGAGCGGCCGGTGCTGGCCGCGTCCGACGCGTCGTCGTCCGTTGCTACGCCATCCTCAGCAACGGCGTCGGCCGCGCATCCGGGTTCGTCGGCTCATGGGGCGTCGGCAGCGACGCCGTCGTCCGCCGCATCCGCCGCGCATCATGCATCGCCAGACAGCGACGCATCGGCGGCTTCCGCAGCGTCTGCCGCATCGCCGGCCTCGGCGGCTTCAGCGACTTCAGCGGCAGCGCCTGCGTCGGCAGCGTCCGGTACGCCGGCAAGCGAAGCCGAGGCGGCTGCACCGACGCCACCGCGCCGCCATCCGCCGCTGTCGGCCGAAGAAGCGAAAGACGCCACCGCGCGCGCGATCGACATGCGCAAGCGCTTCACGCAGGAAGTCACGCGGCGCCTGAACGTGCCCGCGAACGAGCAGCGCGCGTACGGCGAGCGTCTTCAGAAAGCGCTCGACGACGCGAACCTCGGCGACCTCGCCGGCGAATACGTCGTGATGGTCGATCGCGCAGCGAACGTGCAGGCGCTGTTCATCTACTTCCGTGCAACGCCGAAGAATGCGTGGCTGATGATCGGCGCGTCGCCGGTCGGCACCGGCTGGCCGGGCCAGTACGATCACTTCCTGACGCCGCTCGGCGTGTTCCATCACTCGCCCGATCATATGGACTTCCGCGCGGAAGGCACGACGAACGACAACGGGATTCGCGGCTACGGCCAGCGCGACATGCGCATCTACGACTTCGGCTGGGTCGACGGCGAGCGCGGCTGGGGCAAGGGCGGCAAGTCGCCGATGCGCTTCCAGATGCATGCGACCGATCCCGACCGCCTCGAGCCGCTGCTCGGGATCCGGCACTCGAAGGGCTGCGTGCGGATTCCCGCATCGCTGAACACGTTCCTCGATCGCCACGGCATCCTCGATGACGACTACCAGGCGCGCGTCGAGGCCGGCAAGTCGCTGTGGGTGCTGCGTCACGATCGCGACATCACGCCGATCGCCGGCCGCTATCTGGTCGTGATCGACAGCGCACGCAAGACGCGTCCGGCATGGTCGCCGGCACCGGGGCGCAACGCATGGTCGAAATTGCCGAAGAACGGCGACACGGCGGATTGACGAATGGCCGGCAATCGTGCCGGCCCGATTCGTCCGTGTCGGCAATGGTCCGCTCCGTATGCGGAGTCGGGGACTATCGAACGCAGCGCGGTGTGTAGCGATGCGTTTCGTCCAGCCGGACGAGGCATCGTTACCCCGCCGCGATCAGCGGAAAATCTTCAGCCAGTCGAACAACCCGACATGCGGACGCCGCCTCGGCGCCGGCGCCGGGGCGCTGCGCGGCCGGAAGTCCGGCGAGAACTGCGCATGCGGATCGATCGCACGCGCACGCAACGCCGCATCGTAGAACGACCCGACGATCGGCAGCGCGCTGTGCGCGCCCGCGCCCCAGTAGTCGCTGCGCAGCGTCACGCTGCCGTCGTCGAAGCCGACCCACGCGCCGGCCACCAGTTGCGGATGCATCAGGATGAACCAGCCGTCCGTGTTGTCCTGCGTCGTGCCGGTCTTGCCGGCGACGTCGATGCGGATTCCGTAGCGCGAACGGATGTCGGCGCCGGTGCCGTAATCGACGACGCTGCGCATCGTGTCGACGAGCGTCTGCGCGGCGGCCACCGGCAGCGCGCGTTCGGGCGGCGCGCCGCCGAACGCGGCGAGTACCTTGCCGTCGCGATCCTCGATGCGCGTGATCATCTGCGGCGCGACGTACACGCCGCGGTTCGCGATCGTCCCGTACGCGGACACCATCTCCTTCAGCGTGACCGGGCTCGTGCCGAGCGCGAGCGACGGCACCGCATCGAGCGGGCTCTCGCGCACGCCCATCGCGCGCGCCAGCTGGGCGACCTTCGCCGCGCCTTCGCGCTGCATCACCTGCGCGGTGATGCGGTTGCGCGACAGCGCGAGCCCGTCGCGCAGCGTCATCGGCGCGTCCGTCGGCGGCTCGGCGTCGGTCGGCCGCCACACCGCGTGCGTGCCGATCGGGATCGCGACGGGGCGATCGACGAACGTATCGCCGGGCCGCATGCCGTCGACGAACGCGGCGCCATAGACGAACGGCTTGAACGTGGAGCCCGGCTGGCGCCGTGCCTGCACGACGTGATCGAACGGCTCGCTGCCGAAGTCGGGGCTACCGACCCACGCGCGGATCGCGCCATTGCGCGGATCGATCGCGACGAAGCCGGCCTGCACCTGCGTCTTGCGCTCGCACAGCGCGCGCATGAACGTGCGATTCGCGCCGAGCTGCTTCAGCGCGGCCGCATCGGCGAGTCCCGCGTCGCGCGCCGCGCGATAGTCGGGCGTCTGCCGGACGAAGCCGCGGAACAGGTCGTTGCGCAGCCCGCAGCCGGACGGGCCGCGCCACGCGCTGTCGGCGATCGCCTGCAGGCGATCGGTCTGCTGCGTGAGCGCTTGCGTCGCCATCTCCTGCAACTGCGCATCGAGCGTCGTGCGCACGACGAGGCCGTCGGAATAGAGATCGTAGTTGTTGCGGTCGGCCCACGCGATCAGCCACTTGCGCAGCTGCACTGCGAAATGCGGCGCCGGGCCTTGCTGCGCGGTCTGCGGCTCGAAGTCGACGCGCAGCGGCCGGCGCTGCAACTGCGCGAGCTGCCGCGGCGACAGCATGCCCATCGCAGCCATCCGGCCGAGCACGATGTTGCGGCGCTGGACCGCACGTTCCGGATTCAGCACCGGGTTGTAGTAGCTGTTGCCCTTCAGCATCCCGACGAGCGTCGCGCTTTCGACGATGTCGAGCTGGTCGGCCGACTTGCCGAAATAGGTGCGCGCGGCCATTTCGACACCGTACGCGTTGTACAGGAACGGCACCGTGTTCAGGTAGGTCTCGAGAATCTCGTCCTTGCTGTACACGGTTTCGATCTTGAACGCGGTGATCAGCTCCTTCAGCTTGCGCGTGAGCGTCGGCGCGCGGCCGACCTCGTCCGGGTACAGGTTGCGCGCGAGCTGCTGCGTGATCGTCGAGCCGCCCTGGCGGCTGCCCGAGAACGTGTGCAGCCCGGCCGCGAGCGTGCGGCGCCAGTCGATTCCGTGGTGCGCGTAGAAGCGGTGATCTTCGGTCGCGATCAGCGCGTCGACCATGTGCGGCGAGATCTGCCTGAGCGGCACCCATTCGCGGTTCACGGGCCGGAACTCGGCGATCAGCTGGCCGTCGGCCGACAGCACGCGCGCGGGGCGGTCGATGCGCGCCTTGCGGATGTCGCCGATGCTCGGCGTGAACGGGACGAACGCGAGCAGCACGAGCAGGCCGAGCATCGGAATCGCGGCGAACGTCAGCGCGACGCCGCGGCGCGTCGGATGGCGCACGCGCTGCCACGCGCCGGCGCCCAGCACGCGGGCGCCGTCACGGCTGCGAAGCCACAGATTGCGAAGAAACGGCACGAAGCGTGTCACGGCACGGAAGCGCGAGCGGAAAAGGCGCGATCCTAGCAAACCGGGCGTCGTCGGCTGTGGCTAAAAGGCCGGTTTTCTTGCAGGATTTACAGACGATTACGTTTGTTGCCTGCGGACAATCTTTGCCTGCACGCGGCGCTGCGATTCGTCACATCAATAGCAGGCAGCCGCTTCGCCGACCACATCGGCGAGCCGCTGCGCGGCCGCTTCCATCCGCGCGCGATCGAACCCGCCGAAGCCGAGCACGAGGCCGGGGCGTGCGGTGCCCGGCGCGAACATCGGCGATACCGCGCGCACCGCGACACCGGCCTGCGCCGCGCGCGCCACCACGTCGAGATCGTCGAGGCGCTCCGCCAGCCACAGCACGACGTGCATTCCCTGGTCGCCGGGCTGCACCCATGCGAGCTCGCGCGGCAGCCGCGCATGAAGCGTGTCGATCAGCAACGTGCGCTGTTCCGCGTAGACGCCGCGCACGCGGCGAATGTGGCGGTCGAGATGGCCTTCCGCGATGAACGCGGCGAGCACGTGCTGATCGGCGGTCGGCGCGTGACGGTCCATCAGCACGCGCGCGCCGCAGAATGCAGGCACGAGGTCGTCGGGCGCGATCACGTAGCCGAGCCGCAGCGACGGAAACAGGATCTTGCTGAACGTGCCGAGATAGACGACGCGGTCGGGATCGAGCCCTTGCAGCGACGGAAATGGATAACCCTCGTAGCGCAGCTCGCTGTCGTAATCGTCTTCGACGACCCATGCGCGATGCGTGCGCGCCCAGCCGAGCAGCGCGTTGCGCCGCGCCATGCTCATCGGCATCCCGAGCGGATACTGATGCGACGGCGTGACGAACGCCGCGCGTGCGTCCGGTGCCGTGCGGATGCCGGCCTCGACGTCGATGCCTTCCCCATCCACCGGCACGCGCACCATCGCATCGCGCCGCCCGGTGCTCTCGAGCAGCGCGGTGATGCCGCGATACGCGGGATTCTCGACCCATGCGCGATCGCCCGCACCGAGCAGCACCTGGCTGGCGAGATGCAGCCCCTGCTGCGTGCCGCTCGTGATCACGACCTGTTCGGCGCTGCAGCGCACCGAACGCGAGCGACGCACGTAATCGGCGATTGCTTCGCGCAGCGGCAATGCGCCTTGCGGATCCGCGTAGCCGGACGGCGCGCCGGCGCCGCGCGCGCGCAGGCGGTTGCCGAGCCGGCGCCAGATGTCGTCGGGCGCGGTGAGCCCGGCCGGCACCGAGATCGCGAACGGCGCGGCCGGCAATGGGCGGAATTCGCGGGCGATCCGCGCGAACGTCGCGGCCGGCTCGGGCAGACCGATGTGAGCGGCATCGGCGACGCGCGCGGCGCGCGGGCGGGGGGCAGGCCGTTCGCCGGCGGGCGGCGGCTCGGCCAGCGCGTTCGCGACCCGCGTGCCCGCGCCGCCGCGCGATTCGAGAAAGCCTTCGGCGACGAGCTGCGCATACGCATCGACGACGGTGCCGCGCGCGACCTGCAGCGACGCCGCGAGCAGCCGCGTGGACGGCAGCGTGTCGCCGGGCCGCACGTCGCCGCGGCGCACCGCGTCGCGCAACGCCTGCGCGAGCTGACGGCTCAGATCGCCGGCCGCGCGGTCGAGCGCGCCGAGCGACGGGATCTCGACGATCCGGGCGGTTCTTGCCATGATTCTGGTCTGCTGAAATTGTTCGAAACCGGCTCTACAGAATAAACCAGTTAGCGGTCACAATCGGTGCATCGCGTGCCTGTTGCTGGCCCGTTTCTTCCCGAACCCTGTCCGACCGTGGAGCCGCCATGTATGTCCCCGCCGATTTCGCCGAATCCCGTCCCGACGTGCTGCGCGAGCTGATCGTCCAGCATCCGTTCGGCAGCCTCGTCACGCACGGAAAGAGCGGGCTCGACGCGAACCACATCCCGTTCGAGCTGCTGCCGGGCGACGGCGGCCTCGGCGAGCTGCATGCGCACGTGGCCCGTGCGAATCCGGTGTGGCAGGAGGTCGCGAACGGCGACGAGGTGCTCGTGATCTTCCGCGGCGGCGACGCGTACATTTCGCCGAACTGGTATCCGAGCAAGCACGTCGCGCACCGGCAGGTGCCGACGTGGAATTACGTGGTCGTGCATGCGCACGGCCGCATCACGGTGCGCGACGACGAGAAGTTCGTGCGCGGCGTGGTCGCGCGGCTGACCCGCACGCACGAGGCGTCGCAGCCGGTGCCGTGGAAGATGGCCGACGCGCCGAAGGACTATCTCGACACGATGCTGCAGTCGATCGTCGGGCTGCAGATCGAGATCACGCGGCTCGTCGGCAAGCGCAAGCTCGGGCAGAACAAGGCGGTCGACGATATTCGCGGGGCGGGCGAAGGGCTGATCGCGGACGGGCATCCCGCGATCGGGGAGGCGATGCTGGCGGAGGCCGACGCGAAGGGGAAATAACCGCGGCGCGCAACGGCTTCGAATGGCGCGGGGCGCGCATTCCGGCGCGCCGTGGCCGCCCGCTACTGCGTGCGCGTCGCTCCGTTCGCGCCATCTGTTGCCTGCGCCAGCGCGCCGCGAATCGCGGCCTCGGTCTTGTCATACCCGCCCTCGCCATACCGCGTATAGACGACCTTGCCGTTCGCGTCGATCAGATACAGCGCGGGCCAGTACTCGTTCCTGTACGCGCGCCACGTGGCGTAGCGGTTGTCCTGCGCGACCGGATACTGGATCCCGAAGCGCTTGACCGCGTCGGCGACGTTGTTCGGATCGCGCTCGAACGGATACTCGGGCGTATGCACGCCGACCACGACGAGCCCCTGGTCGCGATACTTGCGGTACCAGTCGTTCACGTACGGAATCGTATGAATGCAGTTGATGCACGAGTACGTCCAGAAATCGACCAGCACGACCTTGCCGCGCAACCGGTCGAGCCTGAGCGGCGCGCTGTTGTGCCAGCGCTCGATGCCGGTGAAGTCCGGCGCCGGCATGCCGGCCGGCGACGCGGTCATGCCGGCGTCGTCGCGGGTGCCGGCGAACGCGGCGAGCCCGGCCGTGGCGGCGAGGACGATCACGAAGGCGGCGGTCTTGAATCGGGGCAGCATGGCGGTTCTCCGGTGGGTCGGGCCGCCGCGCGAGTGCGTCGGCCGGACGGGTTTCGACAGCCCCCATTGGGCCGCGCCGACGTATCCGCGATGTGTCCGGCCGGCCGCGCGTGTGCAATGTTGTGTATCGCCATGGCGGCGCGATACATTGCGATACAAACGCGCGCCCGCGGCGCGGTATAAAAGCGGACATCGCCAGCCGGAACCTCACGACACCGACTCATGGACAAGATCGACCACGTACTGATCGTCGACGACGATCGCGCGATCCGCGAACTGATCGCCGACTATCTCGAGAAGAACGGCATGCGCGTGTCGCTCGCCGCGAACGGCCGCGAGATGCGCAACGTGCTCGACGACGGCGCGCCCGACCTGATCGTGCTCGACCTGATGCTGCCCGGCGAAGACGGCCTCACGCTGTGCCGCGACCTGCGCGCGGGCAAGTTCCGCACGGTGCCGGTGCTGATGCTGACCGCGCGCGGCGAGGAAACCGACCGCATCATCGGCCTCGAGATGGGCGCCGACGACTATCTCGCGAAGCCGTTCGCGGTGCGCGAGCTGCTCGCGCGGATCCGCTCGGTGCTGCGGCGCGCACGGATGCTGCCGCCGGGCATGCAGGTGACGGAGACGGCCGCGATGCTTGCGTTCGGCGAATGGCGGCTCGACACGACGGGGCGCCATCTGCTCGACGCCGAAGGCACGCTGGTCGCGCTGAGCGGCGCCGAATACCGGTTGCTGCGCGTGTTCGTCGACCATCCGCAGCGCGTGCTGACGCGCGACCAGTTGCTCAACCTCACGCAGGGCCGGCAGTCCGATCCGTTCGACCGGTCGATCGATCTGCTCGTGAGCCGGCTGCGCCAGCGGCTGCGCGACGGCGCGCGCGAGCCGCGCTACATCAAGACGCTGCGTAACGAGGGCTACGTGTTCTCGTCGGCGGTGACGCCGGTGGAAGGCGACGCATGAGCGCACGCACGCCGTGGCACTGGCCGCGCTCGCTGTTCGCGCGGCTCGCGCTGATCCTGTGCGTGGGCCTCGCGCTCGCGCAGACGCTGTCGTTCTGGCTCACCGTGACCGAGCGCGACCAGGCGACCACCGACCTGATGATGGGCTACATCGAGCGCGAGGTCGCGAGTTCGGTCGCGCTGCTCGACCATCTTCCGCCGGACCAGCGCGCGGCATGGGTGCCGCGGCTCGCACGGCGCAGCTACGCATTCATCCTCGGGCCCGGCGAGACGGGCACGCCGCCGGAGGCGCGGCTGTCGGCGCGCGTCGAGCGCTCGATTTCGGACGGCATCGGCGGCGACTATCCGCTGACCGCGAACGCGATCCCCGGCGATCGCGAGCATCTGCAGGTGCATTTGCGCCTGACCGACGGCTCGCCGCTGACGATCGACGTCCATCCGATGTCGACGGTGCCGCTGTCGGGCTGGCTGCCTTACGTGCTTGCGCTGCAGCTCGCGGTGCTGGCCGCGTGCTGCTGGCTCGCGGTGCGGCTCGCGACGCGCCCGCTGAACCGGCTCGCGCAGGCGGCCGACGCGCTCGGCCCCGACCTGAAGGGCGAACGCCTGAGCGAGGACGGGCCGTCGGAAGTCGCGCGCGCCGCGCGGGCGTTCAACGCGATGCAGGACCGCATCGCGCAGTACATGGCGGAGCGCATGCAGATCCTCGCGTCGATCTCGCACGACTTGCAGACGCCGATCACGCGGATGCGGCTGCGCGTCGACGTGATGGACGACGACACGCAGGGCGCGAAGCTGCGCCAGGACCTGATCGAGATGGAGCATCTGGTGAAGGAGGGCCTCGCGTATGCGCGCACGCTGCACGGTACGGAAGAGGCCGCGCGCCGCATCGACCTCGATGCGCTGCTCGACAGCATCGTCTGCGACTACACGGATGCGGGGCAGGACGTCGCGCTGCACAGCGGCGGCCCGCTCGCGCTCGTCACGCGGCCGAAGGCGCTGCGCCGGATCGTCGGCAACCTCGTCGACAACGCGCTGAAGTTCGCGGGCGCGGCCGAAATCGACGTGCAGGCGGCGCCGGGCGGCGCCGCGGTCATTGCGGTGCTCGACCGCGGGCCCGGCATTCCGGACGATCAGCTCGATGCCGTGTTCGAACCGTTCCGGCGCGTGGAAACGTCGCGCAATCGCGAGACGGGCGGCACGGGGCTCGGCCTCGCGATCGCGCGGCAGCTTGCGCTCGCGATGGGCGGCACGCTCACGCTGCGCAACCGGCCGGATGGCGGCGGGCTCGAAGCGCGCCTGACGCTCGCGAACGTGGCCTGATGCGATGACGCCGTGATGTCAGTGAGGCCGTGACGGCGTGGCGTCGTCGGGGTGTGCGTGTCGATGCCGCCGCGTTACACGCGCTGCAGATGCGCGTCGACGAGCGGCGCGACCGTGTCCGCATGCACGGCCGCGAGATCGTGCCGGCCGCCGGCCACCACATGCAGCTGCGCATCGGGCAGCCGTTCGAGCAGGCGCCTGCCTGCCGCGACCGGGCTGATCGGATCGTCGTCGCCCCACAGCAGCAGCGTCGGGTGCGCGATGCGGCCGATGTCGCGCGACAGGTCCGCGCGAAACGTCAGGAACCAGTCGGGCAGTTGCGGGTTCGCCTCCGCGAAGCCCGTGCGCCAGTCCTGCGCGCCGAGGCCCTGCATGTCGAGACCGCCGGACGTGACCGTCAGCACCAGATGCGTGACGCGATCTGCGCGTTCGAGCGCCGCGCGCAGCGCGATCACGCCGCCCATCGATTGCGCGATCACGGCGGTCGGCCGGTCGATCGCGGTCAGCACATGGCGCACGAGGCCGTCGAAGTCGTCGACGGCCGGATCGCGCGGCGTGTCGCCGAAGCCCGGATAGGCAACGATGCGCCGCTCGGCCGGATGGGCGAGCCGGTTCGCGAGCGGTTGCCAGAACGCGGTGCTGCCCGATGCGCCGGGCAGGAAGAGCAGTTGCGACGGAACGGGCATGGCGCGTGGGTGTTTCCTGTAGTCGAAGCGAAGCGGGGCGATCGGGCGGCATTCGCGCGTCAGCATCGGCCGGTGCGCAGCGCGACGGTCCAGTCGTCGCGGCCGCGCGATGCCGCGGTGGCCGCCGCCGCGTGCCAGTCGTATTCGACCGCATGGAACTCCGCGTGCCAGCCGGCCCGCGTGCGCGACACCATCGCATAGCGGGCATGCGGCGAGCCGGTTTCGATCCGGTGCGGATGCGGTTGATCGTCCGTGTAGGCCTGCAGCCCGACGCTGCCCGGATTGACGATCAGCCGGCCGTCGTCGAGTTTCGCGACGCGCGGCACATGCGTGTGCCCGCACAGGATCAGCGACGCCCGCTCGTCGCCCGCGCGCTGCGCGATTTCGTCGGGCGTCGCCGCGCGGCAGCCGTCGGGCGTCACCGTTTCGAGGAAATAGACGAGGTCGCTCGCGGGCGTGCCGTGCACCAGCAGCACATCGTCGCCGAGCGTCAGGCGCTCGGGCAGCGCGGCGATCCATGCGCGATGCGCGTCGCGCAATGTGTCGTGCGCCCAGCGATCGGACAGACGCATCGTGTCGCGATCGCCGGTGAGCAGCTGTCGCTCGTGATTGCCGCGGATGGTCGGCAGGTCGAGCGCGATCAGGCGGTCGGCCGTTTCGGCCGGATGGAGCGCGCCCGACACGATGTCGCCGAGATTGACGATCACGTCGGCGCCGCGGCGGCGCACGTCGTCGAGCACTGCGTCGAGCGCGGCGAAGTTGCCGTGGATGTCGGATAGCGCGGCGATTTTCATGACGAACGAATCGAGGCGGGGAACGGCGATTGTCGCCAATTCGGCGTGGCTCGTCCAATCGCGGCGGCGGCCGGGTGCGCGGGGCGCGCGCAGAATGCCGAGCGCCGAGCGCCGAGCGCCGAGCGCCGAACGCCGAGCGCCGAGCGCCGAACGCCGAACGCCGAACGCCGAACGCCGAACGCCGAACGCCGAACGCCGAACGCCGGCTCGTCCGCCGGCCAGCGCCTCAGTCGGTCGCGATGCGCGCGTACAGCGCAAAATCCCCCGGCACGCCGCGCACCATTCTGTAGGCGCGCAGCAGCCCTTCGTACCGGTAGCCGCATTTCTGCAGCACGCGCGCGGAGCCGGCGTTCGTCGTCAGCACGACGCCCTGCACGCGCACGAAGCCGCCGTCGGCGAATGCCCATGCGGTGACGCTCGCGCACAGCGCGCTCGCGATGCCGCGCCCCCAGTACGGCGGCGCGAGATCGTACGCAATTTCGGCCGAGCGGTTCGCGGTCGACACCGTATGCAGCCCGATCGTGCCGGCGAGCGCGCCCGATGCGTCGTCGACGATCGCGAGACGGCGGATCGAATCCGGATGAGCCGATTCGATGCCGTCGAACAGCGGCTGCAGATCGTCGCGCGAACGCAGGTTCCAGCTCGTGTGACGGACGACGTCCGGGTTCGACAGGTACGCGTACCACGCGTCGAGGTCCGCGCGCTCGAGCTGGCGAAGCGACAGGCCGGGGAAGCCGGAGCGGGGTAGTGCGTCGACTCTCATCGCGCGCCCGTTGCGAACGATGCGCGGCGCATGCCGGCGTGCCTACGCCGCATGACGCCGATACAGCGCGAGCGAACCGGCCAGCACGAGCAGCATCGCCCCGCACGCGCGTTCGAGCCACAGCGCGCCCGCACGCTTCAGCAGCCGCACCGCGCGTGCGCCGAGCAGCGCGTAGCCGAACATCACCGCGCCGTCGAGCAGCGCGAACGTGACGGCGAGCGCGACGTATTGCGGTGCGAGCGGCGCGGACGGATCGAGGAACTGCGGCAGGAACGCGGAGAAGAACAGATAGCCCTTCGGATTGGTCACCGCAGTGAGGAAGCTCTTCGCGAAGATCGACGCGTTGCGCTCGGGCGCCGCGCCGCCGTCTGCGACGGCGACGTCGAGCGCACCCTTCGACGCGAGCAGCCGGACGCCGACGTACGCGAGATAGGCGGCGCCGAGCCACTTCACGACCGAGAACCAGAACGCCGATGCCATCAGCAGCGCGCCGAGGCCTAGCGCGACCGCGACGATCAGCACGAAGTCGGACAGCATCGCGCCGGCGAAGCCGTAGGCCGCGCGGCGCACGCCATAGCGCGAGCCGTTGGTCAGCGCGAGCAGCACGGTCGGGCCGGGCGTCGCGATCCCGACGAACGCGACGGCGGCGAAGATCAGCAGGGTCGTTTGATGCATGCTGGCGGCTCCCGGTGCAAGGCGGTGCTCGATTATCGGGCGCGCGTCGCGGCGCTGTACAGCGCCGTTCGTCGCGCGACCGATTATCTCGATTTCAGCAAGAAGCTGTTTTCATTATTGCGCTATCGAACGGAACCGGTTCCATCTACCATGGCGGCCGCGGCGCAGGTTCGCCGCGCCGTCGCGCGCGCGTATCGCACGCGCGCGTTCCCGCGTGCGGGCGCCGCCGGCCTCGCCACAGGGCACGGCGGATCTCGCCGGCCGCACGCGCTACTCGCATAGAACAACGGGCTCGTCGCCCGGAGACGCTAAAAAACCATGAACAAGCAACTGATCGCAGCACCGCTGCTGCTCTCGCTCGCGGGCATCGCATCCGCGCAAAGCTCCGTCACGCTGTACGGCATCGTCGACGCGGGCGTGACCTATCGCAGCAATGAACGGGTCGGCTCGGCGGGCGCGTACACCGGCCATTCGAGCGTCGGCCTGACCACCGGCAACCTGTCCGGCAGCCGCTGGGGCATCAAGGGTTCCGAGGACCTCGGCGGCGGGATGCGCGCGCTGTTCGTGCTCGAGAACGGCTTCGACATCACCAACGGCACGTCGGGCCAGGGCGGCCGCCAGTTCGGCCGCCAGGCGTTCGTCGGCGTCGGCAGCAATCGCTACGGCACCGTCACGCTCGGCCGCCAGTACACGTCGCTCGACGACTTCGTGAGTCCGGTCGGCCCGTCGTCGTTCATCGGCGGCTTCGGCGCACACCCGGGCGACATCGACGATCTCGACCAGACCGCGCGCGTCGACAGCTCGATCAAGTACACGAGCGCGAATTATTCGGGCTTCACGTTCGGCGCGCTGTACGGCTTCGGCAGCCAGCCGGGCAGCATGAAGCAGCGCAATACGTGGAGCGTCGGCGCGGCGTACGCGGCGGGGCCGCTGCGCGTGGGCGTCGGCTACGAGCGTTCGGACAACAGCAAGACGGGCGCGGCCGACCCGACGGCCGGCAAGTGGCAAAGCACCGACGACGGCCTGTTCAACTCGTCGATCAACGAAGGCTATGCGAGCGCGCAGTCGCAGCAGATCATCGCAACCGGCGCGACGTACGACTTCGGCCCGGCCGTGGTCGGCGTGAACTACAGCAACGTGCAGTACCGCAGCGGCGCGCAATCGCTGTTCAACGGCCATGCGACCTTCAACGTCGCGGGCGTGTTCACGCGCTGGAACGTGCAGCCGCAGACGCAGCTGTTCGCCGGCTACAGCTACACGCGCGGCAGCGACGTCGACGGCATCGACAACCGCGCGCAGTATCACAACGTCACGCTCGGCGCGGTCTACGACCTGTCGAAGCGCACCAGCGTGTATCTGCTCGGTGCGTACCAGCATGCGTCGGGCACGACGCTCGACGCGCTCGGCCGGCCGGTGGCCGCGACCGCATCGGTGTCGGACAAGGCGAACGGCCACTCGTCCGACTCGCGCTCGCAGGCGATCGTGAGCCTCGGGCTGCGTCAGAAGTTCTGACGCGCGCGGTCGGCCGCGTGCGTCACGGCGGGCAGCGGGCACCTGCCCGACGCTCCGTGGCCGACGATGCATTTGTCGTACCGGCAGCGTGTGATCGACGTCGTCGATGCGCTGCCCAGGTACCTCGACGGCTGGGACGGCCCGCCGCCCGACAGCGCGAGCTGACCTGAACCGGTTGCACGCCCGGCCGGCGTGCGGCCGGCTCCCCCTTTCGCCGGCTGCCCCGTCCTCTCCTGCCCGTGCAGAACTTCGTTGTCCTTATCCCTGCGCGCTGTCAACGGCATTCCGTCGCGCATCGGCTTATTTCACTTCTTCACGATTTTCGCGCCATTGCTGCGCGCATCCCGCGCATTCAATTGCGCAATGCAGCATCCGCCCGATAATATTTTTTCTCTTTCATTTCAATTTCGATTTGTAATCATCGAATCGATCGGCCGGCTATGAAAATCGTTGCGTGCGCATCAGAAAAAATGACGCGCATGCATTGACGGATCCGGAACAAAATTCCGGTACGGAAGGGCGCGACGGCCGCATCTGACGGCAAACCACGATGCTGGTCCCGGAATGCACGATCATTGCTCAACCAGCGTTGCGCGGTAAAAGAATGTAATGGGAAATTCGCGGCGGCATTGAACCGGATTTTGCAGAAATCACCAATATTTCATACGCGGCGAATTAAAGTGTCGAGAAACGATCGTCCGGGAGCATCATTCATGTTATCGAAACAAATTCGCGCGGCGTTGCTTGGAGCGTGCATCGCAATGTTGACCGCGCTTACTCCCGCGCAAGCGCAGTACACGACGGACTGGCTCGCGAACACGTTCGGCACGCTCGCCGCGCACGTCGGCAACGGCGCGCGTTCGCTGTGGGTCGCGCCCGAGGGCGTGATCTACACGTCGTCGCGCTGGGACGAGAACGCGGGCGGCGTCGCGATCTACCAGAACGGGCAGACGCTCGGCACGATCGGCATCCACGACGAATTCCAGGGCGGCGCGATCACCGGCAACGCGAATTCGCTGTTCGTCGCGCTCGGCTACAACCGCACGTTCGGCAGCGGCTCGGTCGGCCGCTACAACCGCAGCACCAACCAGCGCGACCTGCGCATCCCGGTCAGCACGTGGACGGGCATCCAGTACGCGGACGTGATCACCGGCCTCGCGACGGCCGGCAACCTGCTGTACGCAAGCGACTTCTACGGCAACCGCGTGCGCGTCTACACGACCGACGGCGTGTGGCAGCGCGATATCAGCGTAGCGGGGCCGGGCGCACTTGCGCTGGATGCGGCGGGCAACCTGTGGGTCGCGCGCAAGAGCGCGGGCGTCGTCGCGCAGTTCAGCCCGACCGGCGCCGCGATGAACACGATCGCGATGGCGGCCCGTGCGCGGCCCGCGTCGCTGTATTTCGATGCGCCGAGCGGGCAGCTGCTGGTGGGCGACGAAGGCCCCGACATGAACATCAAGATCTACGCGCTCGTGGGTCTGCCGGTGCAGATCGGCACGTTCGGCGTGCAGGGCGGGTATCTCGACACGACGTCGGGGATCAAGGGGCAGGTCGGCGACAAGCGCTTCACGCGCGTCGCGGGCATCGGCAAGGACGCGGCCGGCAACCTGTACGTGCTGAACAACGCATGGGGCGGCGGCTGGGATCTCGGGCGCAACGGCAGCACCGACCTTCACTCGTACAGCCCGACGGGCGTGCTGCAATGGAAGCTGCAGGCGCTGAACTTCGAGGCGGCCGCCGCGCCCGACCCGGCCACCGACGGCGCGTTCTTCTACAGCGGCAACAACGTGTACACCGGCACCGCGGGCGGCACGTTCGTCGCGAACACGATCGATCCGTTCACCTACCCGAAGGACCCGCGCCTCGACATGAACGACTACCAGCGCGGCCAGCATTTCGGCCAGCTCGCGCTGGTGAACGGCACGCGCATGCTGGTCGCGACCGGGCAGAACCCGGGCAACTACAACATCTATCACTTCAACAGCGCGAGCGGCTACATCGCGATTCCGGACGGCTCGATCCCCGGCAAGCCGTTCAACACGACGCTGCAGGTGACGGCCGGCTTCTCGCTCGACGACAACGGCGACGTCTGGGCCGGGCTCGATCGCACCAACAACATCTCGCACTATCCGATGACGGGTTTCGACGCGACCGGGAAGCCGACGTGGGGCAAGCCGGTGCAGATTCCGATTCCGCGTACCGTGCTGCCGCTCACGCGGATCATCTACCAGGCCGACAGCGACACGATGATCCTCGCGCAAGGTATCTCGGGCAGTTGGGACTGGACCGCGATGAACGGGCACATCGAGGTGTATCGCGGCTGGAAGGCCGGCAACACGACCACGCCGAACGTCGCGATCAACCTGACGAGCGCGAATCCGAAATCGATGGCGGCGGCCGGCCACTACCTGTTCGTCGGCTATGTGCACACGGTGCCGAACGTCGACGTGTTCGACCTGAACACCGGCACCCTCGTCACGACGCTGACGAACTCGAACACGTCGGCGATGGACGTCGGCAACGACGTCGACTCGATGTACGGCATCCGTGCTTACCTGCGCTCGACCGGCGAGTACGTGATCACGAAGGACAACTACAACGGGTCGAGCCTCGTCGTATATCGCTGGCGTCCGTGAACGCGCGGGGCATGACCCGGCCGTACGCCGGCCGGGCATGATGACGCGCGGTCAGTGCGCGGCGCGCTCGCGCAGCAGTTCCGACGGCCGCACGTTGCGCACGAACACGCCGGCCAGCACCGCGCCCGCGAGCGCGATCGCGCCGGCCAGCACGAACGCGGACGCGAACGAGCCGCTGCGCTCGACGATGAAGCCGGTCACGGCCGGCCCGATCACGCCCGACAGGCTGCCCATGCAGTGCAGGAAACCGCTGACGCCGCCGACGCGCGCCGGATGCACGACGTCCTGCACGATCGCCCAGTAGATCGCGCCCGTCACGTACAGAAAGAACAGCGACACCGACATCAGCGCGACCGCGCCTTGCGTCGACTGCACGGTGCCCGCGATCGCGACGCATGCGCCGGCGCCGAGCAGGCACGTGACGAGCACGATCCGGCGCGACAGCAACAGGTTGCCGGTGAGCCGGTACAGCGCATCGGAGATCGCGCCGCCGCATGCGAGGCCGACCGTGCCGACGAGCCAGGGCACCACCGTGGCGACGCTCATCTCCTTGATGTTCAGATGGTGCGCCCGCACGAGGTAGCTCGGGAACCAGCTCAGGAAGAAGAACAGCACGTAGTTGTAGCTGAAGAACGCGGCGGCCGTCGCGAGGATCCGCGGCTGGCGCACGTAATGCGACAGCGTGTGCGCGGGCGTTGCCGCGCCGGCCGCCGCGGCCGTGTGCGCGGACGACGCGGCGAGCGTTGCGGCCGATGCGCCGGGCGCATCGTTGACCGGCGCGGCCGGACGATCCGACGTCGACATCATCCACACGACGACCCACGCGAGTCCGATCGCGCAGACGATCCAGAACGCCGGCCGCCAGCCGAACTGCGCGGCCAGCAGGCCGACGATCGGCCCGGCAATCGCGCCGCCGAGCGGGGAGCCCGCGCTGAGCAGGCCCATCGCGGTCGCGGCCGCGTCGCGCGGCAGCCAGTTGTTGACCATCTTGTTCGCGGCCGAGCACAGCGGCCCTTCGGCCATCCCGAACAGCAGCCGCACGATCAGCAGGCTCACGAAGCCGACGGTGAGCGCGGTCGTCCCGCAGAACACCGACCACAGCCCGACCGACAGCACGTACACGAGCTTGGGTCCGAGCCGGTCGGACGCGAGCCCGCCGATGAAATTGAACAGCGCATAGCCGATGAAGAACGTGCTGAACACGAGGCCCATCCGCGCGGCATCGATGCCGAGGTCGGTCTGCACGATCGGCGCAACGATCGACAGCGCGACGCGGTCGAGATAGTTGATTCCGTACACCAGGAACAGCAGGAACACCGTGAACCACGCCTGCGACTTCTGCTTCATGTCCGTCTCCTTCGTACCGGTGGGCCGGCCGTCATGATTGTGTTGTGTCGTCGATCGCTCGCCGCGTCGTGACGGACCGCGGCGGGCAGGGGCATTGCGCGGCTCGCCCGGGGGCGCGGCGAACCGGGTAAGCGGTCGTTCAGCGCGCGTGCAGCGGCGCAAGCAATGCGTCGGTGCCGCCGGCGCGCAGCGTCGACAGGTGCGCACCGACGCGTTCGATCAACGCATCGGGCCATGCCGCCGAACCGGCGAGCGCGGTGCTGCCGAGCGCGGCGCGTACCGCGCTGCGCGCGTCGCCGGCTGCGGACAGCGTCGCGCCGAGCGAGGCGGCGCCCGGATCGCTGATCGCGAGCGCGCGGCCCGATTCGTCGCGCGCTGTGGCGACGTAATGCAGCCACAGCGCGAGCGCGCGTTCCAGATACGGACGCTCGATGCCGGCCGCCGCGCTTTCGCCGAGCGCGGGCAGCCAGCGCAGCGGCACTTTCTGCGTGCCGTCCATCGCGATCTGTTCGGTGCGATGCGCGAGCACCGGATTGCGGAAGCGCTGCACGAGCGTTGCGCAATAGCCGTGCGCGTCGTAACCGGACGGCACGTCGACGGTCGCGAGCAGGTCGCGCGTCATCACGCCGTCGACGAGCGCCGCGATCGCCGGGTCGGCCATCGCATCGGATACGGTCGCGCGGCCGCGCAGTTGGCCCGCATACGCGATCGCCGAATGCGAGCCGTTCAGCAGCCGCAGCTTCATCGTTTCGTACGGACGCACGTCGCCGACCAGGTGCGCGCCGGCGTCTTCCCAGCGCGGCCGCGGGCCCGCGAAGCGATCCTCGATCACCCATTGCGAGAACGGCTCGCAGACGATCGCCGCCGCATCGCGCGCGCCGAGGTGCGCGTGCGCCCAGTCGAGCGATTCCGGCGTCGCGGCCGGCACGATCCGGTCGACCATGCTGTTCGGGAACGCGACGTCGTCGCGGATCCGGCGCGCAAGCGCGCCGGCGCCGTCGATGCGTTCCGCGTAGTCGATCAGCAGCGCGCGCAGCGTGTCGCCGTTCGACGTCATGTTGTCGCAGCACACGACGGTCAGCGGCGCATGGGCCGGCCGCATGCGCAAGCCGGCCGCGATCACGCCGAGCGCGGTGCGCGGCGCGTCGGGCGTCGCGAGATCCTGGCGGATCGCCGGATCGTCGGCATCGAGTCCGCCGCCGGGGCGCCGGCAATAGCCTTTCTCGGTCACGGTCAGGCTCACGATCGACACGGCCGGATCGGCAATCAGCGCGAGCAGCGCGGGCAGCGATTCGGGCGCGAACAGCGCGCGGTGCACCGCGCCGACGATGTGCGTGCGCGCGCGATGGCCGTCGCGTTCGGTCACCGTGTACAGGTGATCCTGCGCGGCGAGCAGGTCGACGGTATGGCGCCGACGCAGTTCGACGCCGGCGATCCCCCACCGGAGGTCGCCCTGTTCGAGAACCGTCTCCGTATGCAGCGCCTGATGCGCGCGATGGAACGCGCCGAGGCCGAGATGGACGATGCCGGTGCGCACCGCCCCCCGGTCATAAGCGGGGCGGCGCGTGCCGGGCGGCGCGGTGCGCAGGAAATCGGGGGCGGATGACATGTCGGTCGGTAGCAGTTTGTACCATGGTAGATGGTGGAATGCGCTCAGGTTATTTCGTGTTTCCGTGCGAAGTTATCGGTGTAAACGCTAGATCGTCTGAAATGGCCCGTTTCTGTACCATGGTAGACATCGATATCGACGCGGATTCATCGCAACCATGAGCGAAACGGCAGCACTGGAAGAAGCGGACGTCGTGGTCACGGCGTTGCAGGGGTTCTCGCTGGACGAGAGCCGGTCGTATACGGAACAGGTGCATGCGCTGCTGCGCCACGCGATCGTGCGCGGCGCACTGCCGCCGCGCACCGCGCTGTCGGAGGCCGTGATCTCCACGACGATCAAGGTCAGCCGCACGCCGGTGCGCGAGGCGTTCGCGCAGCTCGCCGACGAGCGGCTCGTGCAGATCATCCGGAAGGTCGGCACGCTGGTCGCGCCGATCCCCGTATCGATCCTCGAGGAAGGGCGCTTCGCGCGCAGCACGCTCGAATGCGCGAACCACGTGGAGCTCGCGCAGAAGATCACGCCGGATCAACTCGCGGAGCTGTCGCGGATCATCGACGCGCAGCGCGCGGCGGTGGCCGCCGGCGACGTCGAAGCGTTCTTCGATCTCGACGAGGCGATGCACGGCCGGATGTTCGCGTTCGCGGGCCGGCCGCACGTGTGGGAAATGCTGCAGCCGATGAAGCGCCAGTTCGACCGCGTGCGCTGGCTGCTGCTCGACCGCGTCGAGGATCACGCGCGCCGCGCGCTGCAGGAACACGAACAGATCCTTGCGCACATCGCGTCGCGCAACATGGCGCTGCTCGGCGCATCGGTCGCGTCGCACGTCGACCGGATCGGCTCGCATCTGCCGGACGTGCGCAGCCGCGCGCCGCACTACTTTGTCGACTGAATCGCCCGCTGGAGGAGCGCAGTGAAAATCGAACGCTTGCAGACCATCGTCACGTGTCCGGGCCGGAACTTCGTGACGGTGAAGATCGTGACCGACGAAGGCGTATACGGCCTCGGCGACGCGACGCTCAACGGGCGCGAGCTCGCGGTGCGCGCGTACCTCGAAGAGCACGTGTTCCCGTGCCTCGTCGGGCGCGACCCGCGCAACATCGAGGACATCTGGCAATACCTGTATCGCGGCGCGTACTGGCGGCGCGGGCCCGTGACGATGACGGCGATCGCCGCGATCGACATGGCGCTGTGGGACATCAAGGGCAAGCTCGCGGGCATGCCCGTCTACCAGCTGCTCGGCGGCAAGAGCCGCGACGGGCTGATGGTGTACGGCCATGCGAACGGGCGCGATCACGAGGAAGCGGTCGACGCGGTGCGCGCGCACATCGAGGAAGGCTACCGCGCGATTCGCGTGCAGTCCGGTGTGCCGGGGCTCGACAAGGTGTACGGCGTCGCCAGGACGGCCGGCGCATACGAGCCGGCCGAGAAGGGGCTGCCGCCGGAGGAGCCGTGGGACACCGCGCTCTATCTGCGCCACACGCCGGAACTGTTCCGCAAGGTGCGCGACGCGGTCGGCGATGCGCCGCACCTGCTGCACGACGCGCATCACCGCCTCACGCCGATCGAGGCCGCGCGGCTCGGCCGCGATCTCGAGCCGCACCGGCTGTTCTGGCTCGAGGACGCGACGCCCGCGGAGAACCAGGATGCGTTCCGCCTGATCCGCCAGCACACGACGACGCCGCTCGCGGTGGGCGAGGTGTTCAACTCGATCTGGGATTGCAAGGACCTGATCCGCGATCAATTGATCGACTACATCCGCGCGACGATCGTGCATGCAGGCGGGATCACGCACGTGCGGCGCATCGCCGACTACGCGGCGATGTACCAGGTGCGCACCGGTTTTCACGGTGCGACCGATCTGTCGCCCGTCTGCATGGCGGCGGCCGTGAACTTCGGCCTGTGGGCGCCGAACTTCGGCATCCAGGAACTGATGCCGCACAGCGCGCTGACCGATGAAGTGTTTCCGCACAACTACCGCTTCGAGGACGGCTACCTCGTGATGGACGACGTGCCGGGCCTCGGCGTCGACCTCGACGAGGCGCTGGCCGCGAAATATCCGTACGAGCGCGCGTACCTGCCGGTCGCCCGGCTGCGCGACGGCTCGATGTGGAACTGGTGAGCGCCGAAGATTCGAAGGAGAGAACCGAAATGTTGAGCGTCGTTGTCGATCGTCCGAACAGCATGGGCGTGCGCGAGGTGCCGCTGCCCGCGCCCGCCGCCGGCGAAGTGCGCGTGAAGGTGCGCTATGCGGGCATCTGCGGGTCGGACCTGCACATCTTTCACGGCAAGAATCCGTTCGTGTCGTACCCGCGCATCATCGGCCACGAGTTCGTCGGCACGATCGAGTCGGTCGGCGCGGGCGTCGATGCCGCGCGGCTCGGCGAGACCGTCGCGGTCGATCCGGTGATCAGCTGCGGGCATTGCCATGCATGCACGATCGGCCGGCGCAACGTGTGCCGGCACCTGACCGTGCTCGGCGTGCATCGCGACGGCGGCTTCAGCCAGTACACCTGTGTGCCGGCCGGCAACGCGTACCGGATTCCGGACGTGATCGCCGATACCTGCGCGGCGATCGTCGAGCCGTTCGCGGTGGCCGCGAACGCGACGTCGCGCACCGGCGTGCTGCCGGGCGACGTCGCGCTGATCTATGGCGCCGGCACCGTCGGGCTGACGATCCTGCAGGTGCTCAAGCGCGTGTACGGGATTCGCGCGTTCATCACCGACCGGCTCGACGCGCGGCTGCAGCTCGCGCGCAAGTGCGGCGCGGCCGACGACGAAATCATCAACACGAGCGTCGAGGCGCTGCCCGACGCGCTCGAGAAGCGCGGCGTCGACGGCGGCCCGACGGTGATCTTCGATGCGGTGTGCCATCCGTCGATTCTCGAGGAGGCCGTGCGGATCGCCGCGCCCGCGGGACGGATCGGCGTGCTCGGGTTTTCATCGGAGCCGTCGGCGATCGTGCAGGCGGAACTGACGAAGAAGGAGCTGACGCTCGCCGCATCGCGGCTCAATTGCGTGATGTTCCCGCAGGTGATCGACTGGATTTCGCGCGGACTGATTCAGCCCGAGCACATCGTTACGCACACGGTGGGCTTTCGCGATGTCGCGCAGGCATTCGACATGGCGGAACGCAATCCTGCGGAAAGCTGCAAGATCCTGCTCGATTTCGCGGGCGACTGATCGCGGTTCCGTGCTGTTTCGTGCGGCCGGCCGGGACGTGTCGCGCCGCTCCGGCCGCACGGTGCGATCGCTCGTCGGCGGCGAGCCTGTCCCGAACCCGGGCTGAAGACCGCGCATTGCCGGCTCGCCGATCGCCTCGATGCATCGGCGGCGTCCGGCGTTCAGAACTTCTGCTGGATCCCCGCCATCACGCCGAGCTGGTTCATCCCGGTGCCGACCGTGCCGCCGGCGGCCACTGCATTCGCGGCCAGTTTGCTGTTGAACAGGTAGCCGACCGACGTGTAGACGGTCGTGCGCTTCGACAGGAAATAGTTCGCGCGGCCGACGAGCAGCGTGCCGTTCGTGCCGTCGCTGCGTTCGCGGCGTTGCAGGTAGCGCACGCCCTGCACGTCGAGCGCGAGATAGGGCGTCGCGTAGTACGTGCCGCCCGCGAACATGATGTCTGCCTGCAGGTGTTCGGCCGCCGCGAGGTTGCGGCGGATCCAGCCGGCACCCAGCTTCGCGGGGCCGATCTTCACGTAGCCGGCGACGATGTCGCGCGTGTCGGTGTAGGCGGGATTGTTCAGCGGCGCGAGCGCACCGCCGCCGCCGCGCATCACGTCGTGCGACGCGGCGAGCCCGAAATTGCTCGCGTCGTACGCGAGCATCGCCGTGTATTGCCGGCACGCGACGAAGTCGCCGGGCACCTGTCCGGCGCAGCCGGTAGCCGACGGTCCCGCCGGACCGGCCGCGTCACGGCCGAAGCTGTACGTGGCGCCGAGCGTCACGCCATGGAACGTGCCCTTGTAGCCGATCGCGTTGTCGCTGCGCGCATTCGGCAGATAGGAATCGAAATCCGCCATCGAATGGATCGACGGGCCGATCACGTCGGCGTTGGTCAGCACGATCATCGACATGTTCATCTGGCGGCCGAGCGTCAACGCGCCGAACGGACCGTTCACGCCGACGTTCGCCTGGCGCCCGAACAGGCGGCCGCCGTAGTTCAGCGCGCCGGTGCCGGGCTGAAAGCCGTTCTCGAGCACGAAGAACGCCCGGTAGCCGCCGCCGAGATCCTCGGTGCCTCGCAGGCCCCAGCGCGACGGCACCTCGCCGGTGAGCGCCGGCATCCCGGTGAACGAGCCGCCGTGCGCCGCATTGTTGTAGTAGGACACGCCGGTGTCGACGATCCCGTACAGCGTGACGCTGCTTTGCGCGCACGCGTGGCCAGACAGCGCCATCCCCATTGCCGTCGCGAGTGCGACGCCCAGTTTCGTTTTCATGGTTGTCTCCAAACAGTGTGTAGTGGTACTTATTGATTGTTTTGATGTCCCGGGCGAAACCGCGATGACGACGGGTATTGAATGAAACTCCGCGCGTTGCGCGTTACGACAGCGCCGGATCGCGTTGTACGTGCGGCGCGGCCGCACGCGCGCCGGCCACGGCGACCGCGATTGCCGCGCCGGCCATCGGCACGAGGAACGCGAGATAGAGGTGCGACACGGACCAGCCGTCGTCCAGCAGCGCGCCGACCGTCATCGGCGACAGGATCGCGCCGAGACGGCCGATACCGACTGCGAGGCCGATGCCGGTCGTGCGGATTTCAGCGGGATACGGCGTCGGCGACAGCGCATACATGCCGGCCACGCATGCATTGATCACGGCGCCGAGGAATACCGCGACCGTCATCCCGATGCCGAGCGAGCCGGTGTTCGCGCCGAACACGGCCATCAGCGCGCCGCCGAGCAGCAGCGTCGCGCCCAGCAGGTTGCGCAGGCCGATGCGCGTCGACAGCAGGCTGAACAGCGACGCGCCCGCGATGCCGCCGAGATTGAGCAGCACGCCGCCGGTCACGCCTTGCGATGCGGACAGCCCGGCCTGGACCAGCAGCTTCGGCGTCCAGCTCACGACGAAGTAGAAACTGCCCATCACGAGAAAGAACGCGATCCACAACGCGATCGTGCGGCGCGCGAGCGGTGCGCGCAGCACGGCCGTCCAGCTGGACGCGGCGCTGCCCGTGTCGCCCGACGCGGTTGCGGCCGGCAGCGCGTCGATGGGCGCGCGCTTCATTCGCGCGAGGATGCGGTTGATTTTCTGCAGTGCGTTGTCAGGCCGCCGTGCGAGGAGAAAATCGAGCGACTCCGGCAGCAGCGCGAGCACCATCGGAATCGACAGCAACGTCAGGATGCCGCCGAACGCGAATACGCTGCGCCATCCCCACGTCGACAACAGGTAGCCGGCAACGACGCCGCCGGCTGTCGCGCCGATCGCATAGCCCGTCGACTGCATGCCGATCGCGGCGCTGCGCCATTTGTTCGACGCGTATTCGCCGCTGATCACGGTGAGGCTCGCGAGCATGCCGCCGATGCCGAGCCCGGTGTACGCACGCGCGACCGCGAGCTGCAGCGTGCCGTGCGTGGCCGCGCACGCGAGCATCCCGGTCGAGATCACGGCGAGGCAGAGCAGGATGATGCGGCGGCGGCCGACGCGGTCGGCGAGCGGCGCGATCAGCACCGAGCCGATGCCCATCCCGGCGAGCCCGGCGCTCAGCAGCAGGCCGATCTCCTTGCCGCTCAGTTTCCATTCGGCTGCCAGGTGCGGCGCGGCAAACGCGATGGCCAGCACGTCGAAACCGTCGAGCATGTTCAGCACGACGCAGGCCGTGACGGCCATCGTCTGGAACGCGCTCATCGGGGACGCATCGATCGTATTGCGGATATTTGCACTCACGTCAAAGATCCTTCATAAGAATAGTAGGACTGGTTAATTGAAATGAAATCGAGGCCAGTTGATGCGAATGAGGCGAAAGCGAACGCGAATGCGCGCGCTGTCGGGAAACCTGGCCGCGCCCGTTGTGAATGGCCGGCGCCGTTCGCGGGCCGGCCTGCGACGATCAAGCAGGCTCCCGCTGCAGCAGCAACCGCTCGATCACGCGCCGCGCGCGATTGGGGCCCGCGTCGACGTGAATGTCGATCTGCCGGCCGTCCGGAAAGCGCAGCTGATTCCGGTATTGCGCTTCGATCACACCCTTGTCCTCGTCGAAAGTCGCTGCGGATTGCTCGATGACCGTTTGCGCGACGCGTTCGACGTCGTGTTGCGGATTGGTCGCGACGGTCCAGAAGTAATGCGTCGTCGTTTCCGTCTCGGGCGTGATGCCGTGGAACCCGCGCATATGGAAGCCGCCGCGCGCCGGGTCCTGCAGGTCGCCGGTGCCGGCATCCATCGCGCCGGTCCAGATCCGGATGTGCGACACGTGGAATTCGATTTCCTGCCAGCGATCGACGCGCCCCGCGAACGGCCATGCGGCGGTGTACGTCGGCGGCGGTTCGGAGTCGGGCATCCGGCGGACCAGCGTCACCGTGTCGCCGTCGCTGCTGACGCGCGTGTCCGCGCCCATGTGCAGCGGTGCATTGCCGCCGATCGTCTTCAGGTGCACGTAGCCGAGGTGGCTCAGGTCCATCAGGTTGTCGTGAATCAGCTGATACGGCGCGTCGTAATGGTAGTGGCCGCCGCCGAACCGGTATTGCGGATCCGAATGGAACGGGTAGCGCGGCGGCGCGCAGGCCGGCTCGGCGTGCGCGTCGGCGCCGATCCAGATCCATACGATGGCGTCCTGTTCCCGCACCGGATACGACGCTACGCACGCCTTCGCCGGAATCCGTTCCTGCCCGGGAATCTCCACGCACGTGCCGCCACGGTCGAACAGCAGGCCGTGATAGCCGCAGCGCAGGCCGCGCGCTTCGAGCGAGCCGCACGACAGCGGCAGCGACTTGTGGCAGCAGCGATCCTCCAGCGCGCCGATTTCGCCGGACGGCAGCCGGAACAGGACGACCGGCCTGCCGAGCAGCGTGCGGGCGACCGGTCGGTCCGTCAGTTCGGATGACAGCGCGGCGACCCACCATCGGTCGAGCGGAAACTTAGTAGTATTGATCGGTGCCCGGGCGGGATGCTCCATTGATCGTCTCCAGTATTGTGGTTGTCCGTCGCGTGTCGCGCGGCCTGTCTACAGATCGAGTACCAGCAGGTCGGTTCGCGCGCGCGAGCAGCACGGCATGAACTGGTCGCCGGCTGCCTTTTCCTCGTCGGTCAGATACGAATCGCGATGATCGGGCTCGCCTTCGAGCACGCGTGTCACGCAGGTGCCGCACACGCCTTGCTCGCACGACGTCAGCACGTCGACGCCGTTGGCCGCGAGCGCCGCGATGACGGTGCAGTCGGCCGGCACGTCGATCACCTGGCCGCTGCTCGCGATCCTGACCTGGAACGCGCGGTCGGCGCCGGACGATGCCACCGCACCGCCGAAGAACTCGTAGTGCAGCCGCGCTTCGTCCCAGTTGCGCTCGCGCGCGGCGTTCAGCACCGCATCCATGAAACCGCGCGGGCCGCACACATACAGATGCGTGCCTTCTGGCGCGCCGGCAAGCACGGACGCCAGATCGAAGCGTTGCGCGGGATCGCCGTCGTCGACATGGAAGCGCGCGCGATCGCGAAACCCGGCCGCGTTGATGCGCTCGACGAAGGCCATGCGGTCGATCGAGCGCGCGCAGTAATGCATGTCGAACGGCATGCCGGACGAAAACAGCCGTTCGGCCATGCTGAGGATCGGCGTCACGCCGATCCCGCCCGCGAGCAACAGGTGGTGCGGCGCATCCGGCGCGAGCGGGAACTGATTGCGCGGCATGCCGATTCGCACCGTGTCGCCTTCCCGGACCGCGTCATGGATCGCGCGCGATCCGCCTCTGCCGTCGGCATCGCGCAGCACCGCGATCTGGTAGCGATCGCATTGCTCGGGGTGGTTGCACAGCGAGTACTGGCGCACGAGCCCGCCCGGCAGATGCACGTCGATATGGGCGCCGGCGTCGAAGCGCGGCAACGGCGAGCCGTCGTCGCTGACGAATTCGAAGCCGCAGATGTCGCGCGCTTCGCGCCACTTGCGGGCGACCCGGACCGTCAATGTCGCGCCGTTCATGACGCCTCCTTGACGTGCGCGACCGGAATCACGGGCCGCTGCGGGCTCGCGGCGTTTTCGGCGGCGAGCAGCCGGTCGATCACCTTGCGCGACAGCACGCCGCCGGCGTCGATGTTGAGCTTCAGCAGTTGCCGGTCGGGCCACTGCTCGAGATTCCGTTGCTGGCGCTCGAGCATTTCGAGGTCTTCCGCGAAGATCTTGCCCTGGCCTTCGCGGATCTCGGCGGTCAGCGCGGGATCGTCGGGCCGGAAGTTGCGCGCCATCCCCCAGAAATACCAGATCGACGTATCGGTCTCGGGCGTGATGAAGTCGACCACGATCGACGACGCCTTCAGGTCCGCCGGCGCGTCGTAACCGCCGTGGCCCGCGTGCGCGACGCCCACTTCGATCATCACGTGGCTCGGCGGCGTGAAGCGGCAGATCTGCCAGCGGTCGACCGGCACGTCGTCCGCGAGGCCATTGCCGCGCAACGCCATCCGCCAGAACGGCGGCGGCATCACGTTGTGCATGAAGCGGCTCGTGACGACTTCGTCGCCGTGGCTCGCCGTCTTCGGCGGCGCTTCGTCGATTTCCTTCTGACCGATGCTCGTCGCATGCACGTAGGTTTCGTGCGTGAGGTCCATCAGGTTGTCGATCATCAGCCGGTAATCGCAGCCGATGTGATACAGCCCGCCGCCGTGCGCCCAGGCCGGATCCTCGGCCCACGCCAGCGTGGGCAGCTTGGCGGGATCGGCTTCGGACGCATCGCCCGGCCAGACCCAGACGAAGCCGTATCGCTCGACCGCCGGAAAGCTGCGGATCGCCGGGAAACCGCCGACCCGCTGGCCCGGCATGCCGGCCGTCTTGCCGTTGCAGCCCATTTCGAGCCCGTGGTAGCCGCACACCAGCACGCCGTCGCGCACGAAGCCGAGCGACAGCGGCGCGCCGCGGTGCGGACAGAAATCCTCGAGCGCGGCGACCTTGCCGTCCGCCGCGCGGTAGAGGACCATCGACTCGTTGCAGATCTTGCGGCCGAGCGGCTTGCCGTCGATTTCGTCGGGCGTGCACGCCACATACCAAGCGTTCTTGAGAAACACGTTCATCGTCTCCTTCGGGACGGTGCCGCCGACAGGCGGCCCGATCTTCATTCCGTGTACTGAATGAGATTCAGTGTACTCATTGAGATGGGCCGGGGCAAGGCGAGCGGTATACTGGTTTTCCCGGGAACTGGCGCGACGCAGCGCCATGCCGTCGGCGCGCGCAACCGGCGCACGCCGCCTATGTCATCGACTCATTCATGGAAAAAACGAATCCCGCCAACCTGCCGGCTTTCCCGCTCGATCTGTACGACGAGCCGGGGCACCTGATCCGGCGCGCACACCAGATCGCGGTCGCGATGTTCTACGAGAAGCTCGGCCGCGACGTGACGCCGGTGCAGTACGCGGTGCTGCGCATGCTCTACGAGTGCCCGGGGCTCGACCAGGTGACGCTCGCGCAGCGCGTCGCACTCGATACGTCGACGACCGCCGATCTCGCGGTGCGGCTCGAAGCGAAAGGATTGATCGTCCGCGAGGTGCTGCCGCGGCGGCAGCGGCGCCTGCTGCTGACGCCGGCGGGCGTCGAACTGCTCACGCACCTGATTCCGTCGGTGAAGGAGTTGCGCGCCGGCCTGTTCGAGGGGATGGGCGAGGACGATTCGCAGGAACTGGTGCGCCTGTTGCGCAAGTTCGTCCATTTGAACAACGAGCAGAGCCGCGCGCCGCTGCGAGTCGGCGAGGATTCGTAGTGGCTCCGGCTACGGCTCCCGCTCCGGCTCCGGCTCCGGCTACGGCTACGGCTACGGCTACGGCTACGGCTACGGCTACGGCTACGGCTACGGCTACGGCTACGGCTACGGCTACGGCCCGGAGCGATGGCGATGCAGGGCGGCGCGCACCGCGCCCGTCACCCGCGTGATGCCTCGCCTTCCAGCCGCCGCACCGCTTCCGCGACTTCGTTCCTGAAGCGCACCAGCGCTGCCTGCTCCGGCGCGGGCGGCTGCACGGCCGCCCACAGCATGTCGATCAGTTGCGTGGCCGTCGTTTCCGTATCGAGCTTGCGGTGCCCGAGAATCGCATCCCACAGCACGTGCTCGATCGGCCCGAACACCATCGAGCGCAGCAGGCTCAGCGGCATGTCGCTGCGCACCTGCCCGGCCGCCTGGCCGCGCGCGAGCACGTCCATCAACGGCGCCGTGTAGCGGCGCTGCAGCGCGGTGAGTTCGTCGCTCAGCGCATGCTGCTTCGCGCGGCCTTCCGACAGCACCAGCGCGCACAGCCCCGTGCCGTTCACCAGCATCAGCCGCAGGTGCGTGCGTACGATGAACGCGAACTGCTGCTGCACCGACGCCTCTACCGGCATCCCGTGTTCGAACGCGGCGATGATTTCGTCGTACCAGTCGGCAATCACGCGCGCGCACAGCTCGCGCTTGCCGCGGAAATAGCTGAACACCGTCGCCTCCGACACGCCGACGCGCTGCGCGATCTCGGCGGCCGTCGCATGCTCGTAACCCTTTTCGGCGAACACATCACGACCGGCGCGCAAGATGTCCTGCACGCGCTGCTGGGACTTGCGCCCGGCGGGTGCGCGCGACGGGTCGGCGCGGTCGGCTTTGGCGGTGGCGGTCATGGTGTCGGCGGTAGCGGCTGTCATGTCGACATGATATCTGAGTGTCACTCAAAAAACTATTGACGCCGAACCGGACGAGGCGCGAAACTGTGCGAAATTTCCGCTGTATTGGCTTAATGAATCGTCGCATTGATCCGATTTGAGCGAAACTCAGAAATCGGTGCGTGCAACCCCCTTTCTGGAGACGGAGGAGACATGATCAACCTGCCCGGCGTGCAATTCATGCTCGGTGAAGACATCGAGATGCTGCGCGACGCCGTCGCGACGTTTGCGGCGAAGGAAATCACGCCGCGCGCGGCGGAAGTCGACCGCACCGACCAGTTCCCGATGGATCTGTGGAAGAAGTTCGGCGATCTCGGCGTGCTCGGCATGACCGTCTCCGAGGAATACGGCGGCGCGAACATGGGCTACACGGCCCACATGGTCGCGATGGAGGAAATCTCGCGCGCGTCGGCGTCGATCGGCCTGTCGTACGGCGCGCACTCGAACCTGTGCGTGAACCAGATCCACCGCAACGGCACCGACGCGCAAAAGCAGAAGTACCTGCCGAAGCTCGTGTCGGGCGAACACATCGGCGCGCTCGCGATGAGCGAGCCGAACGCGGGCTCCGACGTCGTCAGCATGAAGCTGCGCGCGGACAAGCGCGGCGACCGCTACGTGCTCAACGGCACGAAGATGTGGATCACCAACGGCCCCGACTGCGACACGCTGGTCGTCTACGCGAAGACGGACATCGATGCCGGCCCGCGCGGCATCACCGCGTTCATCGTCGAGAAGGGGATGAAGGGCTTCTCGGTTGCGCAGAAGCTCGACAAGCTCGGCATGCGCGGGTCGCACACGGGCGAGCTGGTGTTCCAGGACGTCGAGGTGCCGGAAGAGAACATCCTCGGCCAGCTCAACGGCGGCGTGAAGGTGCTGATGAGCGGCCTCGACTACGAACGCGCGGTGCTGTCGGGCGGCCCGACCGGCATCATGGCCGCGTGCCTCGACGCGGTGGTCCCGTACATCCACGACCGCAAGCAGTTCGGCCACGCGATCGGCGAATTCCAGCTGATCCAGGGCAAGGTCGCCGACATGTACACCACGTTCCAGGCATGCCGCGCGTATCTGTACGCGGTCGGCCGCCATCTCGACTCGGCGGGCAGCGATCACATTCGCCAGGTGCGCAAGGACTGCGCGGGCGTGATCCTCTACACGGCCGAGAAGGCGACGTGGATGGCCGGCGAGGCGATCCAGATCCTCGGCGGCAACGGCTACATCAACGAATACCCGGTCGGCCGTCTGTGGCGCGATGCGAAGCTGTACGAGATCGGCGCCGGCACGAGCGAGATCCGCCGGATGCTGATCGGCCGCGAGCTGTTCGCGGAAACGATGTAACGCCCACGTCACACGAACGGAGCCCCGTCGATGCCGATCATCGAATCGAAACTGAATCCGCGTTCGGAAGACTTCCGCGCGAACGCCGCGGCGCTGGAGGCGGTCGTCGCCGACCTGCGCGCGAAGATCGAACAGCTCGCGCAAGGCGGCGGCCAGGCCGCGCGCGACAAGCACCTGTCGCGCGGCAAGCTGCTGCCGCGCGACCGGATCGCGCAACTGCTCGATCCCGGCGCGCCGTTCCTCGAGTTCTCGCAGCTCGCGGCGAACGGCATGTACAACGACGACGCGCCGGGCGCGGGCGTGATCACCGGGATCGGCCGGATCGCGGGCCGCGAGTGCGTGATCGTGTGCAACGACGCGACGGTCAAGGGCGGCACCTACTACCCGATGACCGTGAAGAAGCACGTGCGCGCGCAGGAAATCGCCGCGGAAAACCGGCTGCCGTGCGTCTACCTTGTCGACTCCGGCGGCGCGAACCTGCCGAACCAGGACGACGTGTTTCCCGATCGCGACCACTTCGGCCGCATCTTCTTCAACCAGGCGACGATGTCCGCTGCGGGGATCGCACAGATCGCGGTCGTGATGGGTTCGTGCACCGCCGGTGGCGCATATGTGCCGGCGATGAGCGACGAGTCGATCATCGTGAAGAACCAGGGGACGATTTTCCTCGGCGGCCCGCCGCTCGTGAAGGCCGCGACCGGCGAGGAAGTGAGCGCCGAGGATCTCGGCGGAGGCGACGTGCACACGCGCCTGTCGGGCGTGGCCGATCATCTCGCGCAGAACGATTCGCACGCCTTGTCGATCGCGCGCAACATCGTCAGTCACCTCGCGCCGAAAATCGCGCCGCCGGTGGCGTTGCGCGAACCGAAGCCGCCGCGCTACGACGCGAAGAGCCTGTACGGCGTGATTCCGGTCGACACGCGCAAGCCGTTCGACGTGCGCGAGGTGATCGCGCGCATCGTCGACGATTCCGAGTTCGACGAATTCAAGGCGCGCTTCGGCACGACGCTCGTCACGGGCTTCGCGCACATCTGGGGCCATCCGGTCGGGATCGTCGCGAACAACGGCATCCTGTTCTCGGAGTCGGCCGTGAAGGGCGCGCATTTCATCGAGCTGTGCTGCCAGCGCAAGATTCCGCTCGTGTTCCTGCAGAACATCACGGGCTTCATGGTCGGCCGCAAGTACGAGAACGAAGGCATCGCGCGTCACGGCGCGAAGATGGTCACCGCCGTGTCGAACGCGAAGGTGCCGAAATTCACGGTGATCATCGGCGGCTCGTTCGGCGCCGGCAACTACGGGATGTGCGGCCGCGCGTTCGGTCCGCGTTTCCTGTGGATGTGGCCGAATGCACGGATTTCGGTGATGGGCGGCGAGCAGGCCGCGTCGGTGCTCGCGACGGTGCGCCGCGACGGGATCGAGGCGAAGGGCGGCACGTGGTCGGCCGACGAGGAGGATGCGTTCAAGCAGCCGATCCGCGACCAGTACGAGCGCCAGGGGCATCCGTACTACGCGAGCGCGCGCTTGTGGGACGACGGCGTGATCGATCCCGCGCAGACGCGCGACGTGCTCGGGCTCGGCCTCGCCGCGTCGATGAACGCGCCGATCGAAGACACGCGCTTCGGCGTGTTCCGCATGTAACGGCCGGGAGGATCCACCGATGCGATACGAAACGATCAAGGTAAGCGAAGCCGGCCGCGTCGCGACCGTCACGCTCGCGCGGCCCGACGTGCGCAACGCGTTCAACGAGACGACGATCGCCGAGCTGACCACCACGTTCGAGTGGCTCGACGCGCACGAAGGCGTGCGCGCGGTCGTGCTCGCCGCGGAGGGCGCGGCGTTCTGCGCGGGCGCGGACCTGAACTGGATGAAGAAGATGGCCGGTTACTCGGACGACGAGAACCGCGCCGACGCGCGCAAGCTCGCGCGGATGCTCGAGGCGATCCATCGCTGCGGCAAGCCGGTGATCGCGCGCGTGCACGGCGACGCGTATGCGGGCGGCGTGGGGCTCGTCGCGGCGGCCGACATCGCGATCGCCGCCGACGGCGCGAAGTTCTGCCTGTCCGAAGCGCGGCTCGGGCTGATTCCCGCGACGATCGCGCCGTACGTCGTGCGTGCGATGGGCGAGCGCGCGGCGCGCCGCTACTTCACGACGGCCGAGGTATTCGACAGCGCACGCGCGGCGTCGCTGGGCTTCATTCACGACGCGGTGCCGGCCGATGCGCTCGACGATACGGTCGCGAAGCTCGCCGCGACGCTCGTCGCGAACGGCCCCGATGCGGTGTGCGCGTGCAAGCGGCTCGTTGCCGACGTGGCCGGCCGGCCGCTCGATGCGACGCTGATCGAGCAGACCGCCGACTGGATTGCGCGCACCCGCGCCGGCGCGGAAGCGCGCGAAGGGATTGCGTCCTTCCTCGAGAAACGCACGCCTTCGTGGCGTGAATGACGGCGTGCCCCTAACTTTCCGGACGACATCGAAGCCATGTTCGACAAGATTCTGATCGCCAACCGCGGCGAAATCGCCTGCCGCGTCGCCGCGACGTGCAAACGTCTCGGGATCGCGAGCGTCGCCGTCTATTCCGACGCGGACGCGAACGCGAAGCACGTCGCCGCCTGCGACGAAGCCGTGCACATCGGCGGCTCGGCCGCCGCGGACAGCTACCTGCGCATCGAACGCATCATCGACGCCGCGCGCGCGACCGGCGCACAGGCCATCCATCCCGGCTACGGCTTCCTGTCGGAGAACGAGGATTTCGCGCATGCGTGCGAAGCGGCCGGCATCGTGTTCATCGGCCCACCGGTCGACGCGATCGCGGCGATGGGCTCGAAGGCCGCCGCGAAGGCGCTGATGCACGCGGCCGCGGTGCCGCTCGTGCCCGGCTATCACGGCGATGACCAGAACGCCGGCAACCTGCATCGCGAAGCCGACCGGATCGGCTACCCGGTGCTGCTGAAGGCAAGTGCGGGCGGCGGCGGCAAGGGCATGCGTGTGGTCGAGCGCTCGGAGGACTTCCTGGCGGCGCTGGCATCGTGCCAGCGCGAGGCCGCGAGCAGCTTCGGCAACGATCGCGTGCTGATCGAGAAATACCTGACGCGTCCGCGTCATGTCGAAGTGCAGGTGTTCGGCGACACGCACGGCAACACTGTGTACCTGTTCGATCGCGACTGCTCGGTGCAGCGCCGTCACCAGAAGGTGCTCGAGGAAGCGCCGGCGCCGGGGCTGCATCGGGACGTGCGCCAGGCGATGGGCGAAGCGGCCGTCGCGGCCGCGCGCGCGGTGAATTACGTCGGCGCGGGCACCGTCGAATTCATCATGACGGGCGAAGCGTTCTACTTCATGGAGATGAACACGCGCCTGCAGGTCGAGCATCCGGTCACCGAGATGGTCACGGGGCTCGATCTCGTCGAGTGGCAGCTGCGCGTCGCAGCGGGCGAGCCGCTGCCGCTGAAGCAGGACGAGCTGCGCGTACAGGGGCATGCGATCGAAGCGCGTCTTTACGCGGAGAACCCGGCGCGCGGCTTCCTGCCGTCCACCGGTACGCTGAAGCACCTGCGGCTGCCTGACGGTGTCGAGTTTGCGATCGGCGCGCCGGTGCGTGTCGACAGCGGCGTGCGCGAAGGCGATGCGATCACGCCGTTCTACGATCCGATGATCGCGAAGCTGATCGTGCACGGCGCGGACCGTGCGGAAGCGCTCGGCCGGATGTTGCGCGCGCTGCAGGCTTGCGAGGTCGTGGGCCTGCACACCAATGCCGCGTTCCTGCAGCGGATCGTCGCCTGCCAGCCGTTCGAGATCGCCGATCTCGACACGGGCCTGATCGAGCGCAACCACGACGTGCTGTTCGCACCGCAACAGCCGCCGCGCGCGACGCTCGCGCTGGCGTGCGCGGCGCTCCTCGCGCGCGAGCGCGATGCGGCCGCGCGGGACGGCACGTCGCCGTGGCGCGCATTGCCGGACTGGCGGCTGAACGGCGGCTATCGCCGCACGCTCGAATGGCATGCGCCGGATCGCGAAGCGGACGTGACGGTCACTTACGAGGACGACGGCGGCAGCACGCGCCTCGTCACCGGCGATGCCGCGGCGCAGACGTTCGCGTGGACGCGCGGCGCGACGCCGCTCGACTTCGACGTGACGCTCGGCGGCGTGCGCAGCAGCGGGCGCGTGTATGCGGACGGCGACAGTTTCCACGTGTTCACGCAGGGCGTGGCCGAGACGTTCGAGTGGCGCAACGTGCTCGCGCACGCGGGCGATGCCGAGCATGGCGGCGGCCGCCTGACCGCGCCGATGCCCGGCAAGGTGATCGCGGTGCTCGTCGAGCCCGGTCAGAAGGTCGACGCCGGCACGCCGCTGATCGTGATGGAAGCGATGAAGATGGAGCATACGATCGGCGCGCCAGGCGCGGGTGTCGTCGCGGAAGTGCTGTACGGCGTCGGCGATCAGGTCGCCGATGGCGCGCAGCTGCTGGTGATGGCGGAAGACTGATCGGGGCGAGCCGGGGATGCGCGACTCGGAGCAGTGGGCCGCGCAACCTTCGACAACACTCACAGCCGGGATTTCGCGCATCAATCGTTCAGCGCTCCGTCGTCGTCGGCATTCTGTTCGGTCATGTGCGTTGCCACGTAACGCGCGACCGTTTTCGTATTGCACTTCAAGTGCGTCTTTCACCAGCTCCGGCCTTGCAAGTGGCCGGTCTGGTGTGTATTTCTTCTCCCTTGCCCTCCTGACGTGTGCTGCAGACTACCGCCACAGGGGCTCGCCTTTCGCATCCTGGAATCCACTTGGCGTTAAGAGTTTTTTACAGTTCATGGCGTGAGCTTTCCCATCGCGGCGCGTAACCGTCAGTTAGCCGTCCCCTCGTCAGATTTGTACTAAATCACCGCCGGGAAAACGACTAGACGCCCATACGCGGCAGGTTTTCTGGGCTTGTGGCGTGCGACATCCTTTGTCTCTGCGTAAGACAAGTTTAAGGTCGGCGCTACGTTATCCACCCGTCACCCGGCAGCGACAGCGTTCATTCGCCTTGACGGAGTGCAGAGGTGTTCATACGATTAATGCGAATACGAATCATTTGCAATTGATGTGATGATACGTATTCTTGCAGTTTGATGCTTCATCTCATTTTTTATTAAGGAATACTATGAAAAACGGTTCGAGCAAAGCTTCCTTCGAAGCCACGCGCGTTGGAGATGTCGATGTCATCACGCTGAATCAGGATGCCAGCAAGGCAACCTTGGGCGGGGACGGCAGCGTCGCCGAATACTTCAACAGGCCGATGAATATCCACGACTGGCAGATCATGGATTCGGGTTACTACGGGTGATCAACCGGGCGGACGGCGGGTTTCATTTGAGGGCTGCCGTCCGTTTTCCGATTCAGGGTTTCATCGTAGTCGATGGACGGGCGACCGCATGCCTTATGCATTGAGTCAACACGCTAGATTGGCCTATTACGAGGACGATCTGATCATTCTTACTATTCGAGACAACAGATTTCATTTGATCAAGGACGTTTCCGGCGACGAGATCGATGCGCTATATGAACCGGCGATCGGACGGAAGGCCTCCCGATTGTGCGAGGCACTGCGGATCATGGGAGTGTTGGAGCAGTCTAACCGCGCGGACAAGCCGCCTGCTGTATTGAGGCCGCAGAGCTATGTGGAACAACGCTGGATGATGCCATTGACGCAAGCGATGCCATCCACATGGCTAGGCTATGCCGCATCGCTCGTGGCGCTGTATCGGGCAACGTTCATGATCAGAGCCGGGGGATTCAGGGGCATCGCGTCGATGCGGAAAACTCCCCGACGAATGGCAGCGGCGTCGATGGATCGCGACGGAATCGTTCAGGCTGCCATGAACGATCTGAATCGGGTCTTTGCCTGGGATGTCAGCGGGAACCGGTGCCTCACTTATTCACTCGCCTTGACCCTACTATTGAGGCGGAAGATCTCCGGTGTGAGATTGGTCGTTGGTGTGAGAACACGTCCTTTCTTCAGCCACGCCTGGGTCGAAGTCGACGGGGAAATCGTGAACGACGCTGTCGATCTGCGGAAAAATCTGGCAGTTATCCTGGAGGTCTGATGTTCATTGCTTATCCCGGAAATATCGAGCGGCACTTGAAGGACATCATTGACGAATGGGCGGCAAGCAATCGATTGACTATGCATCATCACGGGGCGTTCGTGGTGCGATGCTCGGATCGGTGGGTGACTTCGGTGGTCGGGGATTCCATCGAGTTCTTCGAGGGGACTGCATACGAGTGGCCGTCGTGTCAGGCCTGGCCGGCGCCGGAGAGGCGTGCTCGCTTACCGACTCTGATCGGCCATTTCACGTCCATTCTGCTGGGGACGAGCGGAATCGATGTGGTGAGAAGTCTGTATCGAAGTACGGATATTTTCTATACCGAGCTTGATCGGATGATGTTCGTTTGTAGCGAATTGGCCGTGCTTGTCGCCTTGCGTGGCGGCTTTGCGAAACAACACATCAATGTAGGTTACTGTCGCGATTTCGTCGAGCATCAGCAGAAATTCGACGGGTCCACTTTATTCGAGAACATACGCGAGGTCATGCTCGGCGAGTGCATCAAGATGTCGACATGGCGCGTCGACGATGCGATGTTCGTCAATCAGCCGATCGTTCAGAACGGTGACGTGGTGGATACGTTGCGCGATACGCTGGCGGCATTTACCAACGCTTTCGACTGCACGACGCTGATGTTTTCCGGCGGCTTGGACTCGAGCACCTTGCTTTGGTCGCTGTTGGCGAACGGAACGAAGCCTCTCGTTTTGCATAGCGAGTCCGGACCCGATGCACGGGAGAGCGAATATCAAGAAGCGGCGGCAGTGGCTTTGGATCTCGGCTGCGAGATCCAACGGTTTGTGCCCGAGCGGGAGGATTACAGTAGAGCATTCGCGATCCCTACAGACGACCAGTCCTCTTCTCCTTGCGACATATCGATTTTTCGATCGTGCTCGGTCGCTTGCCACGGGACATTGATTGACGAGAAAACGCTTCTCATCACGGGGCACGGCGGGGATCACGTGTTCGTTCAGAATCCTGGAAGCAATTCGTGTATGACCGCGTTGCGGGCGGGGAGGATGGCTGAGTATGTGAGGACCGTGCGGAAATTATCGCGGTTGAAAGGGCGGCGGGGAGTCGAGATCGTCCGAGATAATTTTCGTCTCCTGACGGGGCGACACGCACCTTCGAATTCAGCTCCGGTCTGGTTGCCGCGATTGAGGCATCGGTCGGCGGGTCGGTCCGGCCACTATCTGATTCGAGACCTGGATCACCGTACTGCAAAATACAATCATCTCTCGGCAATTCTACAGGCGCTGCAATCGGTACGAGCTGCACGTAACGGGCCGTCCATGCTCGCCCCGTTGCTACTGCAGAGCGTTATCGGGCACATGATAGGCATTCCCGTTCAGGATACGTTCACGGAAACTCATGATCGCGTCACGCTGCGCGAATCCATTTACGCGCAGTCGGGGAAGTCGTTTGCATGGCGACGGACGAAGCGTGCATCGTCAGCGCTCCTGTTTGAACTGCTATCGCAATCCGAGACCAACCTTTGCGATCTGATGAGCCGTTCTCGAGTCGTGCAGCTTTTGGGCATCGACCGCGACGCACTGCTTGCCGATGTGCGCCACAACTGCCGAATTGCGTTGACCGAGAGTTTCAAGAACATCGTCAACCTGTACAAGATCGAAGCGCATCTCCGATCGATCGAACATCGATCTGTAAAACATACTCGACCATGAAAAGGTTGTTCGGAATCTGCTCGGAAATCGGATGTCGTCTACAGCGACGGGAACACTATTTCATCGCCGCAATCGTGTTTTGCACGCTGGCGAGCGCTGCATCGATGGCGCTTTCGCCGGTTTTCCTTGGACGACTGGCCGACAACCTGCTCGCAGGGGAGCCCAGGCTGCCGGTGTACAGCTCCTACTTCGCCGCGGGCTACCTATTCACCATCGCGATGCCGAAGATTCTCGGCACCGTCAATCTTTATCTGCAGAGCATGCTTCGCCTTCGGGCGAATCGCTCACTCCTCGCCGGTTACTTCAGCTACCTTTGCCGGCAATCGGAGAATTTCTTCGTCAACAAGAATTCCGGAGAATTGACCCAGGAAATTACTCAGGCATCGAATGATCTCTATACCATCATTCGGAATCTCTCGGCCTCGCTTATTTCCCCGATCGTTCAGCTCTGCATCGCCATTGCAATCTTGGCGGCCAATCATGATTGGCTGGTGGCCGGAGCAATCGCGATCTACGTCGTGCTCTTTGTGGCGAACAATGTCGTACATGGCAGGAGACTCGTCGAACTTAAATCTGCTGGCATGGATGCGGGCAGAAAGTCTTACGCAACGTTGACGGACTCGATCGCCAACATCCAGGTCGCGCGCCAGTTCAACGGCTATCGATTCCTGCTTTCGCGCTACGAACGCGTGCTCGACGAGGACCGGCATGTGCAGGGCGGCTACTGGAGGGTCAGCCTGCGTATGCAACTCTTCAACGCTTCTCTGTTCGTTGGCCTGATTGGTCTGACCTTCCTGGTGGCGCTGCACGAAGTCGTGACTGGAGCGCGTTCAATCGGGAATTTCGTCTTGGTCGCGACCTACACGTTGACGCTGCTCTCGCCGATCGAAATCCTGGGAAACATGTTCACCGAAATCAACCAGTCGCTGGTCACGCTCGGCCGATTCCTCGACAAACTGTCCGTCACCACGGCCATTTCCAGATCCGATTCGATGCAGGCAGTCAAATTCGACGCACCGGCAATCGAGTTTGAATGGGTTTGCGCGACCTATCCCGGAACCCATCGGCGAGCGTTGACGGATGTTGGTTTTGCTGTTGGTACGGGAAAACGTGTCGCTATCACCGGACCGAGCGGTGCGGGGAAAAGTACGCTGATCAAGGTGATGATGAAACAACTCGTCACGGAAAAGGGAGCGGTCCGGATCTTCGGGGAGGACATCTCGAGCATCGATCCACAAGTTCTGAACGGCCGGATCGGCTGCGTTTCTCAGGATGTTCACCTGTTCAAGGACACGCTACGTTTCAATCTGCAGATTGCGGACCCGTGTGCATCTGATGCGGACATGATCATCGCCCTCGAGTCCGCCGGATTGAAGGACCTGCTGGTTGATCTGCCCGCGGGCCTCGACACGTCGCTGGGCGATCGCGGTGCCACGCTCTCCGGTGGGCAGCGGCAAAGACTTGCGTTGGCGAGATTGTTTCTGCGTACGCCGGATATCGTGCTTGTCGACGAGGGAACGTCTTCGCTGGATCTTGTCACGGAGCAGTATGTACTCGACAAGATATTCGACGCTTTTTCGGAGAAGACGATTGTCATGATTACTCACCGGCCCAGTGCCATGTCGAAGATGGATGAAGTGATCGTCATGTCTGGTGGCCGGATCGACGACCACGCTGAACCCGAAGTGCTCCGAACGCGAAACCCGTTCTATGCCCGGGTGGTTGAATCCAACGTCGACTAAGTTGGAACACATGGCCGGCACGCGGAATAAGGGCGCCGTCGCGAAAATGTTGTACGACGTCGGCAATCTGCCGGTAAACGGAGCGCACCGCGCGGCGCATGACCATCCATGACAGTCTCGCGGCCTGCGCTCCGCTAGACTGGCGGATTGCTCGCGCGGCAGCGTGCCGCGCGCTACACTGCGTCCATTCACTCTCCCATCCCACCGACGATGACGTCTCCTGTCCTGACCGGCCTGCGCATCGGTATCACGATCGGACTGCGCGCTCCCGACGAAAGCCTGTGGATCAACGGCATCAAGCAGAACGCGCTGTTTCTCGCGAAGCTGCTGATGGCGTCGCCGCATGGGTACCGCGTGACGCTGGTCAACACGACCGACGTGCCGCTCACCGATGCACTGCCGTGGGATCGCACCGTGTTCGACACGCGTGCGTTCGCCGACATGAAGGACGCGCTCGACGTGGTGATCGAGCTCGGCGGCCAGATCGACGGCGCGCAGACGGCTTACCTGAAGGCACGCGGCGCGAAGATCGTCAGCTATTGCTGCGGCGTCGAGTACATCAACGCGATGGAATCGATGCTGTTCGGCCGCCGGCTGTGGGATTCGCTGTTCATCAATCGCGGCTACGACGAGGTGTGGGCGATTCCGCAGATCGCGCCGTCGTCGCTGCCGTTCCTGCAGTCGCTGCGCCGCTGCCCGGGGCGCGTCGTGCCGTTCGTGTGGGATCCGATGTTCCTCGGCGAGCGTGCGGCATCGCTCCCCGAGCACGGCGAATACCGGCCGCGCGGCGAGCCGGGCAAGCGGCTCACGGTGATGGAGCCGAACCACAACGTCGTGAAGTTCTGCGTGTACCCGATGCTGATCATCGACGAAGCGTACCGGCGCAACCCCGATGCGATCTGCTTCACGCACGTGACGAACGCCGACCGTCTCGCACACGACAGCCCCGAGTTCGTGATGCTGATGAACTATCTGGACATCGTGCGCGCGGGCAAGGCGAGCTTCGTCGGGCGTTTCGACACGCCGCTGTTCCTGGCCGACCTGACCGACATCGTCGTGTCGCACCAATGGTCGAACCCGCTCAACTACTTCTACTTCGACGTGTGCTGGCAGGGCTATCCGCTCGTGCACAACGCGAGCCTCGCACCCGATCTCGGCTACTACTACCCGGACAACGACGTGCAGAAGGGGGCGGACGCGCTGCTGCACGCGCTGCACACGCACGACGACGACTGGGAAGGGTACACGCGGCGCCAGCGCGAGATCCTCGGCCGCTATACGTCGGCGAACCCGGCGCTCGTCGCCGAATACGACGCGCTGCTCGCCAATCTGATCGGCGCGACCGCTGCGTGAGATTGCGCGAAGCGCCTTTTGGGCGGGTCGTCCCGGATTAATGTCTGAAGAAACGGTGCCGTTAAAAAAGAAACCGCCGAACCGGGGAGATTCGACGGTTTTTGAAGGCACGAATTTGACGGCTCCGAGGGAAGTCCGTCGAAAATTATTTTAGAGGTTAACAAGCCGAAAAGATTGTTAAACATCTTTCAATCGATGTATGTCATATAATTGGCTCGATATTATCGTATCGATCTGACCTGATTATTGTCGGGATATTCTGAATATCGTTTGAAACGGTGAAATTGAATTCTGCAAGGATCGAATGCCGGGCAGGAACCTTTGCTCGGTGCCCGTTGCCGGTGCGCGGCGCGAATGCCGGAGCCGATTGCCAGGGCGATTCCGCGAGCCCGTATTTGTCGCACGAAACCGCAAACGTCCGATTTATGAAACGGGTCTCGCGATAAATCGATACAAGCATGCATGTTTAGGTGAATCGAATAAACGCCTTTCGCGGCAAAATCGCCGACGGTTTTATGTAACCTGTCGCACAGTCGCTGACGTGCATGCGTGGTGTATTTCTTGTGTTTGAATATCGTTGACAATATCGGATTTGACGGCGCGCCGAAATGAAAAGTACGCTCCCGGAAAAGATCGAAACAAGAGGTTGGGCCGGGTAGGCAGTGGAGCGCGTCGTGGTCGGCTCGCTCCACGTATCGAGAGCGCGGGCCGTCGACGGCGGCCCGCCATTGCCGGAGCGCCGGATGAATGCGGTCGAACCTCGCCTCGAGGCGAACCGGGTAGCGAATCGGAACGAGATCGATCTCGTGTTCGGCGCGCCCGACGATCACCCCGACCTTGCGTCGGTACGCAGTTTCGTTGAAAGCCGGCTCGGATTTGCGCGCGAGCCGGTCTGCCGGGCCGATCTGTCGGGCGGCGTGCTGTATCAGGAATGCCTCGCGCGGCTGCGCTGGGGGTCGCAGGATGCGTTGCCGCCCGTCGCGTTCCTGCCGCGGCTCGAGTCGCTCGGGCTGATGCGCTGGTTCGACCGGCTCGTGGTCGCCCGGACGATCGATGCGCTGCGCGCCGACCCGAAGGCCGTGTACGGCTGCAACGTCGCGGCGGCGAGCGCGGTCGTCGACGACGCGTGGCTGCCGATCTTCAGGCGGCTCGAGCGCGAGCCGTCGGTGGCGGCGCGGCTCGTCGTCGAAATTACCGAGACGGGGCCGCTGAACCCGGTCGCGGGCCGGTCGTTCGTGAATCGGTTCCGGCAGGCCGGATGCCGCGTCGCGATCGACGATTTCGGTGTCGGCTTCAGCGCGCTGAACAACCTGGTAATCGGCAACCCCGACATCGTGAAGCTCGACCGGTCGGTGCTGTCGCTGATCAAGCGCAACGCGATCGGGCGCTACCAGTTCCGCCGGCTGATCGCGTTCGCGCACGAAAGCGCGCGGCACGTCGTCGTCGAAGGCGTGGAGAACGAAGTCGACCGGCAGATCATCCTGGATTCCGGCGTCGCGTGGGCGCAGGGCATTCGCTTTTCATGGCGGTCGCCAGCGGCTGCATGAGGCTGCATAGGGCTTGTAGGGCTTGTAGGGCTTGTAGGGCTTATAGGGCTGCATGAGGCCGCCGCGCGCGCTGCGCGCCGGCATCGGGCAAGGACGGACCGTAAAGGGGCGCCGGCATGGCGGTGACGAAGGTGAAGGCCGGGCACGAAACGAACACGCAAGTGAGCGGTGCGCGCGAACTCGTCGCAATCGCCGAATTGGCCGACATCCTGCGGCAGCTCGGTGCCGACCTGGCTCAGGACGTCGATGCGCTCGATGCGCCGCTTGACGTCGCGCCGTTTCTCGACGGCCTGACCCACGTTTCGCAGCTTGTTTACCGGTTGAAACCGCTCGATGCCGACGGCCGCGAGCGCGCGGCGCGGCACTATTTCGCCGGCGCGTTTGCGGGCGCATGCGGTGACGATTCCGCGATCGCGTGCGGCGTAGCGGGCAGCCTCGCGAAGCAAGCGGGCGCGGTCAGCCCCGCGGCGGCCCGCTGTTTCGCGAGGCTTGCGCGCCTCGGCCGGCGGCATGGCCGCGTGTTTGCCGAGCGGCGCGGCCAGCGCGTGCCGGCATAGCGCGTGTCCGCACACCGGCTCGCCGTCGCGACCGGGGCACGCGGATCGCGGCTCGGCGACGCGCGGCAACCGGTCCTCAGTCGTTCCTGAAACCGCCGAGCACGAATGCCAGTGCGCGGCCGACCGCGTCGTCCCATTTCCATGCGTGCGCGCGCCGCCGCGCAACGGGTCGATCAACTGCCGCATCGTGTCGAGCGCGGCGTGGTCGTGCTTTCGGCCGCTTTCGCTCCGGGCCTCCGTCTGCCGCGCGCTGTGGCCGTTGATGACGAACGGCCCGTGCACCGAATCGGTCGCGACGAAATCGCGAATCGCGTGCTTCGTGAGCGAAAGCCGCGCCGACGTTCAGCCGAGCGCACGCCCGTCGAACAGGCGCTGGATCTGCGCGGAATACGCGCTGACGTTGTGGTCGGCGAGCGCGTCGACCTGCTGCAGGCAGCGGCGGGCCGCTGCCGCGTAGTCGTCGAGCCGCGCGTCGTGGGTCTGCGCGGCGGTCGCGATCGCGCGCGCCGCGTCGAAGATCTCGAAGTCCGGGTAGTAGTAGCCGACGTCGCGCAGGAACGGCGAGTTGTGCACCAGCGGGTAGTTGCCGTACAGCGCGTCGTACAGCAGGTAGTTCAGGCCGTTTTCCCAGTGGTGCGATACGACGATGTCGGTGTGATGCGCGGCCCATGCGACGAACGGCGCGCGCACGTCGGCCGTCGCCTTGCCGTCGCGCACCATCTCGAGCCCGAGCGCGAGGTGCTTGAACGCGACGTTTTCCTTCTTGTCGAACGTGTTGGTCATGTACACGTGCTCGACGAGCTCGGGGTGGTCGACGTAGCACGCGTTCGCGGCCAGCATCGGCACGATCGAGCTCTTCACGACGTTCAGGTTCGGTTCGAAGAACGCGATCCGCTTTGCCGGGCCGTGATTGCGGTAGCCGAAGCGCGCTTTCAGTTCGGGATCGGCGTCGACGCTGCGTTCGATGAAATACGGCGACCAGATGTGCGGCAGCTCGATCACCGGCGCGCGATAGACGGCCTGGAAGTATGCCGCGCACGTGTGCATGTGTTGCGGATTGGTCCAGATCTCGTCGAACTGAACGCGATTCGGGTTCGGCCGCCAGTTGTTCTTCTCGAAGTTGATCGTCTCGACGGCGATCACGTAATCATTGCCGAAGCGGTACGACACGCACTTGCCGCCGCGCCGGCGCACCGCGTCCGTGTGCGACGGGTCGATGAACGCGTTCATCTCGATCAGCAGGTCGGTCTGGTGAACGATCGCCGACAGCGGGCGCAGCGCGTCGCCGAACGCGTCCAGCATCAGCGCCTGCGGATACTCGTCGATACCGTCGTCGTGCGCGAGCCAGACCTCGCCGATCAGCGGCGAACGTTTCAGCAGCATGTACAGATACACGCAGTGCTGGTTCGCGCCGTTGTACCAGATCGACTGCGTCGCGTCGCGCTGCACGTTCATCGTAATCGCGACATTGATCTTCATCGGTTGCTCCGGGCGGACGATGCGCGGCTCAAGGCGTGTAGTTCTGCGACTGGCGCGGCACGTAACCGGTCATGTGCCAGTGCCCGTCGTCTTCGAGGCGAAAGCTCAGTTTCTCGTACACGATCGAGCCGCTGGCGAGCGTCGTCGCGTAGTCGAGGTTCGCGTAGAGTCCGTCGGGCATCCCCGCGGTGTTCGTGTAGCGGATCCGCGTGATTTGCGCCCAGCCGCGGTGGCGTACCGTGCCGACCGACTGGCGCGCGCGCTGCATGTCCGCCGCGAACTGGTCCTGCTTGATGCGCGCCTTCACGAATGCGGCGGAATCCGTCCATACGTCGCGATATTGGCCGGCGTCGAGTTGCTTGAAGACCGCATCGGCGTCGCGCAGCAGCGCGTCGGCCGAGTCGCCGCCGGATTGCGCGTGCGCGCCGATCGAGAGCGCGGCGACGGCGCAGCCGATCAGCCATTTCGCGCGGGAGAGGGTCGGGTGTGCGTTCATGTCGAGGTCCGGAGAAGGCGGCGCATCAGGCGTCGCGATAGAGCGACGCGATCGCGTCGGAATACGCGTCGACGTTGCCGGGGTTGTAGATGCTGACCGAGTCGAGCACGTGCTTCGATTGCTCGCGGTACGCGTCGAGGTTCGCGTCGTGCCCGGCAAACGCCTGCAGCAACGCGCGGCCGCCGGCCTGGCAATCGAAGTCCGGGTAGAAATACCCGGCCTTGCCGAGGAACGGCGAGTTGTGGATCAGCGGATAGTCGCCGTACAGCAGCTCGTAGTACAGGTAGTTCTGCGCGTTTTCCCACGTGTGCGACACCACCGCGTCGCCGTACGCAGCCATGAACTCGTACACCGCGTAGCGGCTTTCGAACGTCGTGATGCCGTGGTTCACGATGTCGAGGCTCTTCGCGAAGTGGACGAACGTCGGATGTTCCTTCAGGTGCAGCGTGTTGCACACGCGCACGAATTCGAGGAAGTCGGGCTTCGCGCGATACGCCTCCTCGGCCACCAGCATCGGAATGATGCTCGTCTTCACCATGCAGATGTTCGGCTCGAACATCGTCACGCGCCAGCGCGGCTTGCCCGGCTGATACCCGAAGGACAAACCGGCGCCGAGCGTCGCGCGCGCCTTGTCGAACAGCATCGGATGCCAGATGTGCGGGACGACCGTCACCGGCGCGCGCAGGCCCGTCTGGTAATAGTGCAGGCACGAGCGCTCGAATTCCGGAATCGTCCATACCGCGTCGTACGGCGCGCCCGAGAACAGGAAGCCCGACGGTTTGTCGAACATCGCGCGTTCGATGTCGATCACATAGTCGTTGCCGACCCGCATCGTGACGACCTTGCCGCCGCGCTCGCGGAACGCGCGCAGGTAGTCCGCGCCGAACTGCGCGCTCATTTCGATCAGCACGTCGCAGCGTTGCAGCGCTTCGTCCATCGACAGCAGCGGCACGTTCCATTCGCCGAGCATCATCTGCGGATCGGCGAGCTGTTCGCCGCCGTTCACCATCACGGCTTCCGCGACGAGCGGCGACTGACGCAGCAACAGGATCAGCAGCAGGCAGTTCTGGAAGATGCCGTTTTCCCACAGCGACTGGCCGGCGCCGCGCACGAACAGCGATACGCCGACGACGAGACGCTTGCCGTCGCCGGGCGCTTGACGGGCATTGGAGTCCGACATGCGTATGCTCCGGTTCAGGCGACCAGGCGCGCGACGAACGCGTCCAGGTTCGCGGGGTTGTCGATCGAGACCGACTGCAGCAGCCGGCCGGCTTTCGCGCGATAGTCGTCGAGCCGCTCGTCGTGATGCAGCCACGCATCGTGCAGTGCACGGGCACCCGCGACGGAATCGAAATCCGGATAGTAGTAGCCGGCGTCGCCGAGCAGCGTCGAGTTGTGGATCAGCGGATAGCCGCCGTACAGCACGTCGTAATACAGGTAGTTCTGCGGATTTTCCCAGTGATGCGACACCACGACATCCGCATGGCGCGCCATGAAGCCCGGCAGGTCCATGCGCGGCTCGAACGTCGCCTTGTGCTGGCGCACGAGATCGAGGCTGTTCGCGAAGTGCACGAACGTCGGATGCGCCTTCATGTGCATCGAGTTGACGACGAACAGATGCTGCACGGCGTCCGGATGCGTGCGGTAGAACGCGTCGCACACCAGCATCGGATAGTGACACGACTTCACGACCGAGATGTTCGGCTCCAGCGTCGCGAGATGCCACGGGCGGCGGCCCGGCCGATAGCCGAACGTCGCGCCTTCGCTCGCGAGCGCGGCGATGCGGCGATCGAGGAAGTACGGCGACCACAGATGCGGAATCGTGTAGACCGGCGCGCGCGTGAGCGTGCGCAAGAGCGGCACGTCGATCTTCTGCGATTTCTCGAGCACCCACACTTCGTCGAACTGCGTGCCGTTGAAGACGTGGCCCGACGGCTTGCCGAAGATCGGCGTTTCGGCGAGACCGCTGTAGGTGTGGCCGACGAAGCACGCGACGAGCTTCGTGCCGAGCGCCTTCACGTGGCGCATCCATTCGACCGGCAGCTGCGCGCCCATCTCGATCACGACGTCGAGCGCGTGCGTGACGTCGGCGGGCTTCACGAGCGGCACGTCGAGGCCGTCGAGTTCGAGACCGGCCGGCAGCGCGTTCGCGTCGCCGCCGTTCAGGAAATAGATCGGGCCGACGCGGTCCGAACGTTTCAGCATCATCGCGAGGTACGCGATGTTCTGGTGGATGCCGTTTTCCCAGATCGCCTGGCCGTCGCGCGCAAACAGCGAGATGCCGACGGCCGGCCGTTGCGTGCGGGTGCCGTGCGAGGCGGTTTGATCGATGTCCGTCACCGGTTGGTTTCCTCTGCGGCGTCGTGCGTTCGGCCGTGGCGTCGAGCGCCGGGCCGCGAAACGGCGCGCCGTGGATTGTCTTCGTTGCGTTCGCGTCGGCGCATGCTGGAATACGAATCGAGCGGCGCGGAGCGCGGGGCAGCCGCCGGATTCCGGTGTGTCGTCGGGCGCGGCTGGCACGGCGCGCGACGCGCGCGGAACGCCCGGGCGGCTGTCTGCGGCGATTGTGGCACGGAAGCCGCCGGTTTGTGGAGGGGCATGACGAACTTTGACATACCGGCCGGCGCGGGCTGGCGCGAGGCATGCTGGCGAGGCGTGCGGTGCGGTTCGACGGTTCGTCGGCAGGGCGGGGCGTGCGCTGCCGGGGAGGGCCGTCACGCGCGGGGCGCGACGGCCGCTGCTCAGCGCTGCAGCGAGATTTCGACGCGGCGGTTGCTCGCACGGCCTGCGGCCGTCGCGTTGGACGCGACCGGATCGGCGCTGCCGCGGCCCGTCACCGACATGCTTTGCGCGTTCAGCCCGTGCGCCTTCAGGTAGCCGGCGACGGTTTGCGCGCGGCGCTTCGACAGCGCGAGATTGGACGCAGCGCTGCCGACCGAATCCGTATAGCCGGTGACCGTCACCTGTGTATACGTGCGCTCCTCGCGTTCGCTCAGCAGCTGGTCGAGCGACGCGCGCGCCGCGGGCGTCAGCGTGGCCAGCCCGGTCGCGAACAGCGCGTCGCCCGCGAGGTTCACGTGCTCGACCGCGGCGGGCGCCGGTGCCGCGGCCGCCGGCGCGGTTTCGGCCGGCGCGGCGCCGCACTGGAACACCAGCGTCGCGGGATCCGCGCCGTCGCGCAGCGCGCGGGCCGAGTCGACCGTGCGCACCGGCTGTTCGCCGCAGATCTTGCGCGCGGCCTTCATGCAGGTCTGCGGGCCCGCCAGCAGGCCGTGGCAGTCCACCTGGAACGTGCGCACGCCGTCGCGCGGCTGCAGTTCGGATGCGCTGTAGGTCGGGCCCGATGCGGTCGAGCACGCGGCGAGACCGAGCGCGGAAAGGGCGAGCGCCAGAGCGAGTTTGTTCACGGTTGCGTCCTCAATGCTTGGGTTGACCGAAGCGCGCCGCACGGTGCGCGGCGCGCTCGTCCTGCCGTCGGCGTCGCCGCTCGCCGGCCCGGCGCGCGGGCCGGGCGGCGTGGCGGCGCGACGGGTTACTTCCACTGGTACAGCATGCCGGCGCCGATCACCTTCTGACCGCCGCTGAAGCCGCCGTTGATCGACGCCTTCAGGTTCTCCGTGATGCGCGCCTGCATGTTGACCGCCATTGCCTTCTGGCCGAGGAAGGTCGACGTGCCGACCCCCATCCCGAAGTTGGCGTCGCGGTCGAGCTGCGGGATCGACGCCATCGCGCCGACGGCCGCGATACCCTGCTTCGCCATCTGGTCGGTCTGCTGCAGTTGCGAACCCAGCGAGTTGATCTGCGCCTGCTGGCCCGACAGTGCCGTCGACAGCGTCGTCTGCACCTGCGTCAGCTGGTTCACGTTCACCGCGTCCGTACCTTGCGTACCCGGCGCGACGTTCGTGATCTGGCGCTGCTGCGTGTCGCTGCCCACCGACACCACGTTCGACCGACCGCCGTCGTTCGACGCCGCACCGATCGCCACCGAGTTCGAGCCGGCCGTGACGACCGGCTTGTCGTTGCCGGTGCCGTTCATGTCGGCGGCGATGCCGTTGTTGTTCGCCGTGCGGGTCGTGTTGTTGTTGACCGTCGTCGCCAGCTGGTTCACCTGGTCGCCGAGGTTCGTCACGCCCGTCGACAGCGACGCCACCGTGCTGTTCGTCGTGCTGAGGCCGGTCGACAGCGAGCCGATGCCCGTCGACGTCGACGTGGACAGCGACGTGAGGTTGCTGTTCGTCGAGCTCAGGCCCGTCGACAGCGAGTTGATCGCCGTCGACGTCGACGTGGACAGCGACGTCAGCGAGCTGTTGGTCGAGCTCAGGCCCGTGGACAGCGAACCGATGCCGGTCGACAGCGACGAGATGTTCGACGCGGTCGACGTGGACAGGCTCGTGATCGCCTGGTTCGTCGCGTTGAGCTGGCTGCCGTTGATCGCGTCCGTGCTCGTGGCCGAGATCTGGCCGGCCGAGACGTTCGTGATCTGGCGCGTCGCGCCCGTGGCCGCGTTACCGACGCTGACCACGCCCACCGGCGAGCTGCCCGCGAAGGAATACGTGATGCCGCCGATCGTCGCGCTCGAGGTGCCGACCGCGTTGCCCGTGACCGAGTTCGCGCCGAGCGCGATCGAGTTCGCGACGTTGGCCGTGGCGTTCGAGCCGAGCGCGAGTGCGTCGGTTGCCGTGGCCTTCGCATTCGAGCCGTAGGCCTGCGCGCCGGTCGCGCTGGCCGTCGCCTGATTGCCGAGCGCGATCGTGTTGTCCGCGGTGGCCTGGTTCGCGCTGCCAAGGGCCAGCGCGCTGTTGCCGGTCGCCGTGTTCGCGTTGCCGAGCGCCACTGCGCCGGTGCCGGTCGCCGTGTCGTTCGCCCCCATCGCCACCGCGCCGGTGCCCGTTGCGACGCTCGGATCGCCGATCGCGACCGCGCCGTCGCCGCTCGCGGTGTTGCCGGCGCCGATCGACACCGCCTTGCCGCCCGTGGCCGATGCGCTCTGGCCGATCGCGACTGCGCCGTCCGACGACGCGTTCGCGCTGTCGCCGACCGCCACGCTGCTGGCGCCTGCCGCGGCGGCGTTCACGCCGGCTGCGAGCGAGTTGACGCCGGTCGCGCCGTTGTTCGCGTAGTTGCCCTGCTGCGTGCCGTTGTCGTTGACGCTGTAGTAGTGCGTCTTCGCGGCTTCGATCGCGGTCGACGTCGACGTGGAAAGCGACGTGATCGAGCTGGTGGCCGACGACAGGCCCGTCGACGTGGACGTCGACAGCGACAGGATCGTGCTGGTCGCCGTCGAGAGACCCGTCGAGGTCGACGTCGACAGGGAGCTGATCGAGCTGGTTGCCGACGACAGGCCGGTCGAGGTCGACGTGGACAGCGAGCTGATCGAGCTCGTGGCCGACGAGAGGCCGGTCGACGTCGAGGTCGACAGCGACGCGACCGAGCTGTTGGTCGAGCTCAGGCCCGTGGACAGCGACGTGACGCTGCTCGCGGTCGACGTGGACAACGACGTGAGCGAGCTGTTCGTCGTGCTCAGGCCGGTGGACAGCGAGCCGATCGAGCTGGTGGCCGACGAGAGACCGGTGGAGGTCGACGTCGACAGGGAGCTGATCGAGCTCGTGGCCGAGGAGAGGCCGGTCGATGTGGAGGTCGACAGGGACGCCACGGAGCTGTCGGTCGAGCTGAGGCCGGTCGACAGCGAGCTGATGCCGGTCGAGGTCGACGTAGAGAGGGAGCTGATCGAGCTGGTAGCCGACGACAGGCCCGTCGACGTGGAAGTCGACAGCGAAGCCACCGAGCTGTCGGTCGAGCTGAGACCCGTGGACAACGAATTGATGCCCGTCGAAGTCGACGTGGACAGCGAACTGATCGAACTCGTCGCCGAAGAGAGGCCGGTCGACGTGGAAGTCGACAGCGAAGCTACCGAGCTATCGGTCGAGCTGAGGCCGGTCGACAGCGAGCTGATGCCGGTCGAGGTCGACGTAGAGAGGGAGCTGATCGAGCTGGTGGCCGACGACAGGCCCGTCGACGTGGAGGTGGACAGCGAAGCGACCGAGCTGTCGGTCGAGCTGAGGCCCGTGGACAACGAACTGATCGAGCTGGTAGCCGACGACAGACCCGTCGACGTGGAAGTCGACAGCGATGCCACGGAGCTATCGGTCGAGCTGAGGCCCGTGGAAAGCGAACTGATCGAGCTCGTTGCCGACGACAAGCCCGTCGACGTGGAAGTCGAGAGCGAAGCCACGGAGCTATCGGTCGAGCTGAGACCCGTGGACAACGAATTGATGCTCGTCGAGGTCGACGTGGACAGCGAACTGATCGAACTCGTCGCCGAAGAGAGGCCGGTCGACGTGGAAGTCGACAGCGAAGTCACGGAGCTGTCGGTCGAGCTGAGGCCCGTGGACAGCGAACTGATCGAGCTCGTTGCCGACGACAGGCCGGTCGACGTGGAAGTCGAGAGGGACGCCACCGAGCTATCGGTCGAGCTGAGACCCGTGGACAACGAGTTGATGCTCGTCGAGGTCGACGTGGACAGCGAACTGATCGAACTCGTCGCCGAAGAGAGGCCGGTCGACGTGGAAGTCGACAGCGAAGCCACGGAGCTATCGGTCGAGCTGAGGCCCGTGGAAAGCGAACTGATCGAGCTGGTAGCCGACGACAGGCCCGTCGACGTAGAAGTCGACAGCGAAGCGACAGAGCTGTTCGTCGAACTCAGACCCGTCGAGGTCGACGTCGACAACGAAGAGATGGAGCTGTTTGCCGACGAGAGGCCGGTCGACGTGGAGGTCGACAGAGAGGCAACGGAGCTATTGGTCGAGCTGAGACCGGTCGAAGTCGACGTAGAAAGCGAGCTGATCGAGCTGTTTGCCGACGAGAGGCCGGTCGACGTGGAGGTCGACAGAGAGGCAACGGAGCTATTCGTCGAGCTAAGACCGGTCGACAGCGAGCTGATGCCGGTCGAGGTCGACGTAGAGAGGGAGCTGATCGAGCTGGTAGCCGACGACAGGCCGGTCGACGTGGAGGTCGACAGCGAAGCCACGGAGCTATTCGTCGAGCTAAGACCGGTCGAAGTCGACGTGGACAGCGAGCTGATCGAGCTGTTTGCCGACGACAGGCCGGTCGACGTGGAGGTCGACAGCGAAGCCACGGAGCTATTCGTCGAGCTAAGACCGGTCGAAGTCGACGTGGACAGCGAGCTGATCGAGCTATTCGCCGACGAGAGGCCGGTCGACGTGGAGGTCGACAGCGATGCAACGGAGCTGTTGGTCGAGCTGAGGCCACTCGAAGTCGACGTGGACAGCGAGCTGATCGAGCTATTCGCCGACGACAGGCCGGTCGACGTCGAGGTCGACAGAGAGGCGACCGAACTGTTGGTCGAGCTGAGGCCCGTCGACAACGAAGTGATGCCCGTCGACAGCGACGAGATCGCGCTGCTGGACGACGACACCGTCGTCGACAGCGAATCCACGGCCGAATTGGTCGCGAAGAGCTGCGAACCGTTGATCGCATCCGTGCTGGTCGCCGTGATTTGGCCTGCCGCGACGTTGGTGATCTGGCGCGTGGTGCCCGTGCTCGCGTTCCCGACGCTGACGACGCTGGTCGGGTTGCCGCCCGCGAACGTGCTCGTCACGCCGCCGACGGTACCGGTCGGCGTTGCGTTCGGGGTGCCCGTGACGGAGCCGCTGCCGAGCGCGACGTCGCCGGCGTTGTTGGCGATCGCATTCGGACCGATCGCGACCGAGTCGGTGCCGAGCGCCTGGCTGTCCGTGCCCGTCGAATTCGCGTGGAAGTACTTGATGCCCTGGCTGTTGATGCTGTCGATCGCCGAGCCGACGCTGCTGGCGGTCGACGTCGTGCCGTTCGCGTTGTACGTCGTGTACGACGGAGCCGAAACCGTGCCGGTTGCCGAGTCGTAGCTCGCGCCGCCGCCGAGGGCTGCGGCGGTGCTGTTGCCGAGATTGTCCGTCTTGGTCGTGACCGTGCTGAGGCCGGTGGACAGCGAACCGATCGAGCTGTTGGCCGAAGACAGGCCGGTCGACGTGGAAGTCGAAAGCGACGCGACCGAGCTGTTGGTCGAGCTCAGGCCCGTCGACAGCGAGTTGATGCCCGTCGAGGTGGACGTGGACAGCGACGAGATCGAGCTGTTGGCCGAAGACAGGCCGGTCGACGTAGAAGTCGAAAGCGACGCGACC